>RFJE01000316.1 GCA_003695005.1 Candidatus Hydrogenedentota bacterium
AAAAGGCAGGTCATAATTACAAGTTTTGGCAATCGCAATTAAAACCGGCCTTTCAATTTTTTAGCGAGTTATCGGGGATAGAGCCCCGCCGGGCTTCTCAATAATTTTAAGCTTTTTTTTCTTATGTGAAGGTAATGTAAAAGTTTTTGTAGAAGTACCTTCGCTTAAAATCCAGACATCGGCTTTTGGATTCATTTTTTCAATTTTGTAGTATTCTAAAATTTTCGGATTTTGGTCAATGAGATCTTTCATTTTAGAAGCTTTTTGCATTTCCGCTTGGCCAAGAATACGAATCTGGTATGCTTTTGCATCTGCTTCAATTTGTTTTACAAGAGATTGTCGTTGTGCAAGAAGCACCGGAGTTAAATCCGCGGTGCGCGCTCTATATAGACCCGCATCAGGCACATAGATTTTTACCCCATAAATTTTTTGGAAAGTAATGTCATTGTCCGGAAAGTTTTTTTGGTAATCCTGTAAAAGGGGGGAGTTGGTTTCATTGCCTAAATACTGCCGAAGACGGACTGCTAAATTATCGAGCATAAAATCATTTTGGTAAATTTCATAGTACTTTAGCTCTATTAAAATTTTAAGGCGCTCTATAAAAATCTCTCGAATTTTTTCGGGATCATACTGTACGGTTTCTAGCAATAAAGGAAAGTGAGATGGGGATATTTTGTACCGACAGTCAAAACGAATTTTAGTATAATAATCATCCCCAAGTTTTAACAATTTTGTATAGCGCAGGGGTAATTTTATTTTAATACGCAAAGGTGGCTCTTGCTTCTTTAGAAGAAAAAGTTTCCATTTTTCCGGCACAAAACCAGTCCATAACCAGTGAGTCCCTGCCGACAAGGGAGTGTCTTGCCAACCAGCTGTTCTATCTTTTAAAAATCCTAAATGACCATAAGGAACCGTTACAATATTTTGCCACATTAAAGCCGCTAACATGCCGATGGCAACAAATTGTAAAAGGCGTCTTATGACGGTGGCAATCACTTTAACTGTTATCTTTAACTGTCGTTAGAGTTTGTATTTTCTTCTTCGGGATTATACAACCGAATGGGTTTATCCGGTGTAATCGTCGTAATGGCGTGTTTATAGACCATCGTTTGTTTCTCTTTACTTTCTAAAACAATTGTAAAACTATCAAAACTAATGACTCGACCTTTAATGGGAACACCATTCGATAAGTAAACCGTAATTTCCATTTTTTCTTTGCGCACATAATTAAGTATATAATCCTGAATGCTATTTTTCATATTGCCTCTTTTTGTATAAGACTATCGGATAAATGTGAAAAAGCACAAGCATAGTCAATCTTTTTTAATTCTTTGGTTGCGCGTATCCATGTTAATTGCCTTTTAATAAATCGCCTTGTGTTTCTTGCAATAAGCTGTTCTGTATTTTGTTGTATTTCTTGTTTACGTTTAAGCATTTCGCTAGCAGAAATTTGATTTTCTTGACAGTACTGCACAATTTCCAAATAGCCAATGGAAGATAAAGCAGGGCTTGTTGGTACTTTTTCATAAGCACGTGCTGTTTCCTCAATAAGTCCTTTTTGAAACATCACGCTGATTCTTTCTTCGGCGCGCCAATAAAGATCCTTCCTATCTCGCAAGATAGCAAAGGCAACGATATGATACTTATCCTTAATAGATCCAATTCTCGGCGCGCTAGAAAATGGCTGTTTTGCCGCTAAACAGTAATACAGAGCTCGCTTAATGCGAAACTCATCTTGTGCAGGAATTCGCCGAAAGGAAATTGGGTCTAGCTTTTCCAGCTTTTCTCGCGCTATCTTGTTTTCCATGCGTTGAATTTCTTGTAAAAGCGCAGGATTTTCGGGTGGCTCTTCGGCAATGCCTACAAAAAGAGATTTAATGTAAAAAAATGTACCCCCTACAATAAGCGGAATTTTCCCCCGATCATGAATTTCCTGAATTTTTTGATTCGCTTCTTTTACAAAGCGACCAGCGCTATATTTTTCTGTAAGATCTACGTGATAGACAAGATGGTGAGGAAATAATTTAAGCTCTTCTTCCGTAGGACCTGCTGTGCCAATTTGTAAATCGCGGTAAACCTGTCTAGAATCAGCGCCAATAATTTCAATGGGTGTATTTTGCGGTAACTGGTAGACAAGGGATGATTTCCCAACAGCAGTAGGGCCCGTTAGTATCACAACTTTTTTCATAAAGTTAATGTTACTGCTTTTACTTCAGCAAAAACCTTTCCCCCTTTTTGCAACGCCATCTTTTCTGCTGAATATGTGGTAATTTTTGCTATAATCAATTGAGAATCTACACTTAATTGAACGATGGTTTGGCCATTTGGCAAATGGCTGTACTTTTCCACCACCGCTTCGAGTGAGTTTAAAATCGACCTGCTTGTCGCCGGAGGAGTTTTGGAAAGCGCCACTTCTTTAGCAGACACAATCACACGGGTACTTTTGTGCCTATTTTGCTTTAGGCCTGCCGGCACATAAAGCATTTGGTTTTTTAATTGTACTTTGGCTAGCTTAAACTGATCATCATAATCGATAAGAGTTCCCTGTAAAAAAGAGCATGCATGCATGGATTGTGCAAGAGGCAAACTTATATCTGTAAGCACGTCCTGTGCATCGGCTATTTTTAAAACTTTTCCATTGTCCATAATAAGAAGAACATCACTAATGGAAGCTAACTCGGATAAAGAATGGCTTACATAATAAATGGGAATTTGAAACTGATGTGGAATTTGCTTTAAGTAATTTAATATCTCTTCTCGCGAAGAATCATCTAAATTAGCAAGTGGCTCATCGCAAAGAAGAAGGGTTGGATTTGCGGCTAAAGCACGGGCCAGCGCCACTTTGCTTTGTTGTCCACCCGAAAGTTGGTTTGGTTTTTTCTCTAAAAGATTTTCCATTTGAAATACAGAAATCACTTCGTCCATCGTAATTTTTACTCTTTTTTCCGGATTTTGTTTTTTATATCGCTTAAAGCCATACTCAATATTTTTTTTTACTGTTAAATGAGAAAACAAAGCATTTTGTTGAAAAACAAAACCTACATTTCGTTTATGAGGAGGAACAAATACTTTATCATTTTGCCAGACGATATTCGGCAAGGTGATTGTTCCGGAGTCTCTCTCAAAACCAGCGAGAAATTTTAAGAACGTAGATTTGCCACTGCCAGAATGGCCGGTAATTCCAACAATGCCTGATAAAGGGAGTTGCAAGTTTAAGTCTAATAAGAAATTTCCTTTTTCAATATGGCAAGCACAAGATAGCATTTTCATTAGCAGTGAATAAAATCACAATCTTCGCCTTCTCGCTCAATTTCAATGGTGGCATGGTCAATCCCGGCTTCATGGATTTTTTGCTTAATGGAGCACTTTGTTTCTAAAGCATTTTGTAAGCTAATGTTAGGATCAATTACTACGTGAGCCGTTAAAATATGATACTCGCCGTCTAATGACCAAACATGCATATCATGCACGGATTTCACATAAGAGGTAGAAATCATTTCTTTTTCCAAATCTTCGAGCTTAACATTCTCGGGAATGCTCTGTAGAAAAATTTTTGATATGCGAATGAGCAAATTTAACACATTGTATAAGATAAACGTGGCAAAAACTATGCTTAACAGAGAGTCTAGTATGTATAACGGATAAAACATCATAACCAGAGAAACGACAAGTAGTAAAACGCCGCCTAGAATATCCTCTAAAAGATGCCAGCTAATACTTTTTTCATTATAGCTTTTGCCTTTATGCACGCGGCGATACGCAATATAATTAATGAGGATAGTAATAACGCCTAAAATGGCCATACCTTCTACATGAACTGGCTCGGGATTTGCTAGTCTAGGAATGGCGCGAAAAAACACATAGACCATACCAGCGCTTAAAATCGCTGTATTAAAAAAAGCAGCAAGCAAAGAAAATCGCCTATATCCATACGAGAAATGATCGCTACGAGTTTTGCCAGATAGTTTTTGCATAAACCAGGCAAACGCAATGGAAAGACTATCACCAAAATCATGGAGAGCATCGGATAAAACGGCATTGGAATTTGTTAAAATACCAACCACCGCTTCTGCAATGGAGAATAAAAAATTTAGCCAAAAAGCAGTTTTTAGGTTTTGGCTTGCATGATGATGGTCATGGCTCATATTGGCAACTTATGGCTTGCTTATGCACTGAAAAGTTTTTTATGGAATAACAATTTTAAACCAATCTATGTCGGTTAGTGGACTCAATTGACGTGTAAGCTTATTGGCACAGCCAATATTTAATGTAGGTGCGTTGCTATATGCGTTTGCTTCGGTAGCTTCGTAAGTGTCCGAATTACCACTGCCCCACGTACAAGTGCTTGTTTCCTGATAAGGATCTCGAATGGCTGTTTCATATGCTCCGCCAGTACCCCCTTCTTCAATTACTTTTAAGTAATACGTACCGGGAGCTAAGTAGCAATAAAGCCTTGCCCAATTACCACCACCACTCGAAGAGTCCTGGCCGTCATTAATTGCATTAAATGTGCTAGGGGTATCATCATCACGGATTGTAACAGTGTGCGTTGTTTGCGTACCTAGAGCAACAGTTCCAGGAGTTGGATTTGATAATGTAAGAATAATGGTTTCGTTATCGTCTACATCTGTATCATTAATAACTTGAAAGTTTACATATTGTGTTACTGTTCCTGTAGTATTTAGCGTAGGGAATGTTAACGTCTGTACCGTAGTCGGCAAATTATGATCCGTACCACTAACGGCGGTTCCTCCTGTTACTTGATAATCTACAGTAACTTGGTTATTAATTCCATCATTAAAACATTCGCTTAAAATTACAGGAATAGAATATGTAGTGGAGCTAGAATTTGCATCTTCTTGAGCTAAAGAAATGGCTTTACCAAATTCAACTGTAGGACTATTGATACAAGAACTATCTCCCCTGTCTTTAATGGTAACCGTATGCTGTGTAACTCCACCTAGTGTTGCATTTTGCGGGTTACTTAAATCAATAATAACTGTTTCGTCACCTTCTGTTAAGCTATCGGTAAAAACATTAAAACTAATAGAAGCAAAGTTTTGATTGGCCTGAATGGTTAATGTACCTGAACTTAATGAATGATCGGAACCAACCGTGGCCGTACTCGCTGCATTAACAGAATAATCCACTTTTACGGTTTGCGTTGTTCTATCCGAGAGCTTTACTTGCACATTGACTACGGTTGTATCTTCTTGAACAGTTTGTGCAGATTGTACAAACTCTACCGTTGGCGCTGCTTGAGCGTCATCGTAGCAGGTGGTAATCCTTGTTGTACCATCCGTGGAATAAAGCTCCATACGCGGGTTTGCCGAACTAGATCCATGTCCTGTTTCTAATACATAAGTAATTCCATGCGGACTAATGGTAATTTTATACCAATCGGGGTTTGGTGTACCTGCTGAAAGATGGATATTTGCCGAAGACTTATAGTAGCATCCTAATTTTAATGATCGTGCTGTTAAAATAGAATCATCGTCACTAGGCGTACTAGCATCAATCATATCTCCTAAATCATTATCCGTGGTAATGGCTGTCCCATCTCCCGGATCATCGGATGTTGCTCCACAAGCAGTGCTTTCTACATCGGGCAACCTTGCACTAACGGAATAAGATCCTGTACTCGTACCCACCGCAGTTACTTTTAAATAGTAAGTCCCAAAAGGTAAAATACAATCTAAACTGGAAAAGTTTGGGAGAGGACCACTATTATCATCTTCTCCATCATTGGTACCTGCACCGGCAGCATCATCTGTGCAGCCGTAACCAGAACTTGCATCTTTCGCCATTGTAGTTAATCCATCCGGCTGATACAGTGTGATGATTGTATCGGCACTACTTGCATTTGCAGTACCATTTGTCTCAATGATAACTCTCTCTGCTTTTGGAACAATGCGAATTTTATATGCCCCTGTAGCTGTTCCCGTTTCTCTTACATAGACATAATAGGTACTAGCATTCCGAAGAGCATATGGAATAAATACATCTCCATTTGGTGCACTTGCCGTAACAGCACTTCCAATTGGAGTGCCGGATCCATCATACCACTGAGCTTGTAATTGTAAGCCCCCCTGCACATCTGTTATTTGTACTTCATAATAATTACCATACGAACTGGAATCAATGCTTATTTTTAAGAAATCACCTGTATCCCCACTGTGTATGGTATGTGACTGAAAAGTAGCATCCGTAGCAATCGTCGTCGTGGTTACCGCAGAATAAGTATCATCATTTTCGTAAGTATCAGGATCATATGTTTTCATGGAAAGTGTAATGGAAGTAGGCCCGGCAGAAGCGGGCATCCCTGTTTGAAAGGCTGTATAATCGCCAGAAGAAAGAATATTATTTCCATCAGCATCTATCCAACAATGCAAATCATAAGGCTCACCAGAAATAAGCCCCCAGTGCGTATCCGTGGTTACTGTTCCTCCGGCAATAGAGGAACTACTAATGGAGTATCCTAAAAAATAAGGAGATAAGCTAGTATAAGGATGAGCACTTCCTGTTAGCAACAAATCCTCAAACGCAGGTTGAGAAGAATAGGCACCGGGAGCAGTCCATATACAAAACAGCTGTTTTCCATCTACACTGTTATTTCCTATATTGATGGTAATTTTCGCAGCTACCATTGTCGATGTAAAATCCGAATTGCTATACGAAAGGACTGTTGGTCCCGAAATCGATATAGATTCTTTCTTTCCTACCCATGGCGTACCACTACAGCTAGAACAATTTCCTGCAGCTCCTACGTATAATGTATAACTGCCTGCTGAAAAGTTTTTTGGCAAACCAGTAGGTTGACCTTGGTTATCAACTTCTTCTAAAACAATGGTAGCAGACTGTGAATTATCTAAATAAACTCCTAGGGGGGTTCTTGCCACTAGCCCCGTCGCGGAATAAACAGCAGCATAATAAGGAAGTACTTGTCCGGATGGAGTAGTAAAACTGGCATTGCCACTTAGATCTAAACTAATTGTTAAGGTAATAGGTTGCACCACATTCCCACTCCCTGGTGGACCTTCTGCACATGTTCTACCGCCTGGATAAGTACAATCAGGAGGTGGGTTTTCTTGAGGAATTTGGATAACTTTTCGGCAAGTTGCTATTATACTAATAATTCCTAGTACAAAAAGAAATTTCGTTATGCGACTCATCTTATCAATCTGCCCTTATTCTACCTATTGTAATATGAATTTGTTGATAAGAAACGGGCCAAAAAAACGCTCATTAGAATGACCAACAAGATCATTTAAAAAGGCGGTTTCCCCTGCTGATATTTTGTTTGGTGAGTGATATTTGGCGGGATATGAATGTTCCCGCCAAATATTGCATAAGAAATTATGCGTTTTGTTGCGTAGCAGTTTGAGAAGAAGTTTCCTCTTGCTTTTCTCCTTCTAATTTTGCACGTAATTCTTCTACATATTTCTTTGCTTCTTCAATTAAAGGCTCAATTTGAGCTTTTACTTGTTCTGTGGCTTCTGCTGCTTTTGCCTGTAACTCGTTTAAGTATTCCGTTGCTTTATCGGCTAACTCCCGTGTTTTTACTGCTGTTTCACTATCGACTGTTTCTCCCTTTGCAATAAGCGCATTGATTTCTTCTTGTAGGCTTGCAGCAGTGTTCTCTAAACCTTCTTTTACAGCAATTGCTACTCCAATTCCTAAGTTAATTGCTTTGTTAATTGCTTCTGACATTTGTCACTCCTTTTCGTAATATTTTTAGCACTTTTGTGCTCTGCACCATATTTTGTGCGCCGCACAAGC
>RFJE01000317.1 GCA_003695005.1 Candidatus Hydrogenedentota bacterium
CTTCTAAAATCATATAATCAGTCTGCCCTTACATTTCTAAAGCTGAATTGGACTGTGTTGTCAAACTTTTTGCGGGTTCTATCTAAAGCCAATCTAAAATCATGCGAAAGAAAAGTATTGTTTGATTGGTAAGCACTACCCCTAAAATCCTTTACAAGCAGAATCGCAAAAATAGGTTTTTCGCATGTTAAAGAAAGGTGTAACAGTGGACATTGACATTCCTCGTGGCGAGCGTTCTGCAGAAGGGACCATTGGCCAAAAAGGAAGCTTGCTCTCGATTCCGCTAGCTAATTTAGAGGCTGAACATTTATTTATAAGGGTTAAGCGCGAACCAGATAGCACGGATTATGAAGTTACGATTCGCCGAGGGGGACCTGTGCTTATTAAATATGCCTTAAATCAAGATTTCGAAAAAATGACCGGTTCGGAAACTTTTACAGACGAGGAAGTCAAAGAGGCAGGTGGAATTCGTTTTCGTTTATCCGATAGAATAAAAGACGAAGAAATGGCTACCTATGTGGAAATTGGTTTAAATTGGGATACCTTTTTACCCGAAGGTGCTACGAAAGAGCGAAAAAAGTTTTTTGTTACCATTGAAGAGTACAAAGGAAAACCAGAAGCCGTTTCGGAAAATTTGTACAGACTGATTGATCCGGACGCACTTTAATGTTGCTTCGCCTTTTGGGCTTTTTCCTTTTCTTAAGCTATGGTTCTCTTTATGCTCTTTTTTTCGATGATTCTGCTTTTACAACAGAAGAACTTGTAAAGTACAAAGAAGCGATTTCTACAAAGGATGAAGCGAACCTTTTAGAGTTAGTGCAGGAGAAAAAGAAATGGCCTGTTGTCTATGAAGATAGGCTGTTAGAATTTTTAGCCACAGAGAAAGCAAAGCAGGCAAGAAAATTATTTTTATCTGAAGTACTACAAGAATATGAAAAGCAGGATAAAGAAGCTCTGAACCAATTCGACCGATTAGCCCTTCCTACTATGATCATTCCTGTATTAAAAGCAGAATTTAAAATGCTACTCTCAGAAAGCAAAACGGATTTAGAACGCATAAAAAGAACGATCCGGCTTACGGGATACTTGCGCAAGAAAGACTTATTAACATTTTTGCTACCTTACATTGCACATCCGCTTTCCGAGATTCGTAAAGAAGCTTATAAGGCCATGGCAACGATGAAAGATGATAGAATTATCCCTTGGATTGTTACTTTGTTTGAGAGCCAAAATCCATTAGAGAGGACGTATGCATTAGATGCCCTTTATTACATTTCGGATGATAGGACACTCGCGCTTTTACTAAAAGCGCTTAAAGATCCGAATAAAAGTGTGCGCTATTATGCCATTAAAACTTTAGAAAAAATGAAGCGAACAGAAGCTTTACCTTATTATTATGCAATTTTAAGTTCAGATGCCGATGCGGAAGTTAAGGTAAAGGCGATTGAAGCCATTGCGCGCTTAAAACCTCGCAATGGAATGTATCCCATTTTACGCACATTATCAGACAAAAGTCCTTATGTGCGAAGAGCCGCCATTTTAGCCCTTCGGGAATATAAAAATAGTAATACAGCTTATCCTGTTTCGCAGCATCTTGCCCAAGAGACTTCTACGGAATTACAGCTTTTACAAATTCGGTTTTTGTTGGATCTACACCAAAGTGGTGGCATGGCTGGTTTAAATAAAATGATGCTTTCTGCCAATACCGAAAAAAACCGTCTTTGGGCAATTTATGCTACAGGGGAAATCCAAGATGCTCGTGGGGTCAATACGTTACTAAAATTACTTTCCGATAAGAGTGATAAGATACGAGCAGAAGCAGCCATTGCATTAGGAAAGTTTCGTTTAGATAGAACAGCTCCTTTTTTATTTAAACTATTAGCCAATAAAAGCGAAGTTTACAGTGTAAGGTCGGCGGCATTAGAAGCTCTTGTAAAAGTAAATTCGGATAAAGTCATTGGTAGTTTATTTTTATTAAGCGAGAAGGAAAATAATCGTTTTTTAAGATTTCAAATAAAGCAAGCATTGCGGCAAATGCTATTAAAAAGGTATGGACAGGTTAAAGTATCCACATGAACTTTGTGTCGATTAACGGGACTGTTTACGAGCAGGATGCTACCATAAGTGTTTTTGATGCAGGTTTTTATTTTGGATTTAGTGTATATGATACCATGCTTGTGTTACAGCAAAAGCCGGTTTTTTATCAAGATCATTTGGAAAGGCTACAAAATGCATTAAAGTATTTTGAGTTTCCAGTAAAGAGTAATTGGCAAGTTTCTTTAAAGAAGAATATCGAGTCTTTCCTGACGCGTTCCAATCCACAATTTCACTATCGCTTACGTATATTAATAACGCCAGGAAAGCTATCCTTATCGTCAGATCGCATTGAAGAAATGAATACAGTTTTATTTTTATCAAAAATAGAAAAGCAAAAGGAAACATTCTCATTTTTTGTAGATGAGATTCGTAAAAATGCAGACAGTACATTACCTGCATTTGTTAAAATTACCTCTGCCAATAAAAATTTACTTTCTGCTTTGCGAGCAAAACGCTATGGCGCCGACGAGTCTTTGCTATTAAACCAAAAAGGCTATATTACAGAAGGTTCTTTTTCTAATGTATTTTGGATTAAAAACGGGATTTTATTTACACCTGCCGTCGAAAATAACTTGCTTGCTGGAATTACTCGTTCAAAAATTTTAGAATGTGCCCAAAGGTTGAAGATGCCTGTACAAGAAGGAAATTTTAAGCTAAACGAGATATTAAAAGCAGAAGAATGTTTTTTAAGTAGCTCAACTCGTGGCCCTGCTTTTGTAAGTATGATTCGAGATAAAGAAAAGATATTGGCTAGGTTTGACA
>RFJE01000318.1 GCA_003695005.1 Candidatus Hydrogenedentota bacterium
CCTCTCTACAACGTAGTACATTTTACATTCGAGCATCGGTTTTGATGGATTCACAAGAATGGTTATTTTTGAAAAACCGAAAAAATCAAATTCTAAAAAAATACAATCTTCCTGAAAGTGAAGAAATTAAATGGTCACATTTATGGAGTCTTCGACTTGCTTTCCTTTACCAATAGAAATATTCTTGGCACGATAATGATGGAATCAAGAATAGTCTATGGCAATTCAAAAGTTAACCGGCTTTGACCCCGATAAAGATTTAAATCTTGTTGAAGAAGAATTTTGGGCAGATGAAGTTACGGAAAAAGCCTCGTCCCATGTGGATTTAAGCCCGGGACAATTAGTGTGGAAATACAAAACAAGTGGCCCTATTGTAGGTGGAATGTGCTATGTGGTGGATCCAAATGGGAACCGCAGGCTTTACTTCGGTACGACAGAGCGCAAACTCATTGCACTCGATGTGGAAGAAGATCTTTCGGATGTTCATTTGGTTTGGGAAGAGTCTGTTGCTGGTGAAGTCATTGCTGCCCCTTTATTTAAGGATCACGTAATTTATGTTACAACAAAAAATGGATGGATTTTTGCACTAGATTCGGGATTGTATGGCAAAAAAACAACGCCGGGAAAAGCCATTAACGAGACTCCAAAAGTTCTGTGGGAAAAAAAGCTTATGAAAGGTATTAACACACAGCCGGCATTAAGTTCAAATATGTTACTCGTTACTTCGTGGGATGATCATTTATATGCTTTTGAAGCTTTTTACAATAATCCAGAGAGTTACCAAATTGGGAAAGAGTTATGGAGTTACCGCGCAGAAGGGATTAACTCTTCCCCGAATTTATATGAAGGCACGGTTTACATAGGCGATGACGAAGGCAATGTGCATGCTGTCAATTATGGTGGAAAAAGTGCGGAAAGCTTTTGGCAAGTTCCTGTAGGTGCTGGTGTTTGGTCAAAACCCTGGGTAGACGACACGCATGTTTTTGTTACGACATTAGGCAGCCAAATTGTTTGCATCGACCCTTCTCAAGGAAAAGTGGCATGGAAATTTCGTTTAGGCAGTAAAAGTTATGCCAATCCAATTGCGATGCCAATTGAAGGGGGAAGAACGGCTTGTGTGGCAGGCGCCGATGATGGTATTTTGTATGCAGTGGTGCAGTCGGGTGGAAGTGTGCAACCAGTATGGAAAGTGCGTACAAAAGGGAAAATCCGAGCCGAAGCAATTTTATATCGTGGAAAAATTTTAGTAGGTTCGGGAGATAATAACTTCTATTGTATTGAAGCTTCTAGCGGGACGATTTTATGGCGCTTTTCAACGGATGGCAATATTTTTGGGAAAGCTGCTGTTGTTGGGGATAAAGTTATTTTTGGATCAACCGATGGTTTTGTTTATTGTGTGCAGTTGTAGTGTTCACATTGATAATTTATAAAACCTACGGTAGACAAGTTTTCGCCAGGCAAAGCGGCAGGCTGATCTTATTTTCCCGTTAGGATGAAGTGGTTTTTCTTGAAATAATAAAGTTTGGATTTCTTGTTCTATAAGTTGAGAAGCTTGATTATAAAATAATTTGGTTTGGTGTGCTAAATCTTCTCTTTTTTTCTTTTTTAGAAGATAAGTTACTGATTGTAGTAAGATCTTCATTGCTGTTTTCTGCCACAAGTAGAGTCCCCATAAGTATTTTGCATCTTTAGGGTTTTGCTGCAATGCTTTTTTCGTTTGTTCTCTGCCAAAGCGAATATGGCGCATTTCATCTTTTGCAATGGAATAAAGAATTTTCTTTAATTTTGGATCTGGCAAAGTTTGGATTAAAAAAAGCATGAGTGCATAAACCCATAGTTCGCCTAGGGCTTTATCTAAAAAGCAGTGCTCATACCACAGGCGACCAGAGGTTGGAGCAATAATTATTTCGAGAATCCGCGGAATTTTTAGATTTTGCGAATCCTGATATTTTAGAATTTGAGCGGCATATAATTTTGCATGACGAATTTCATCCTGTATTTGCGAAGCTAAAAAATCTGCTGCTTCTAAATTCGGAGCATATAAAATTGCTTTTCCTTCTAAAAGTCCGGTCATTTCGCCGGCATAAAACTGACGCAAAATCCATACAAACCATGAATTATCCCGAGGAAATTCCCATTGAAAGTTCGACTGAAAGGGCGGGGAATTTATCCATGTTTCCCATGTATGCAAAGGCGCCCCCTTTGGCCAGAGACGGAATCGAACCGCCGACACGGGGATTTTCAGTCCCCTGCTCTACCGACTGAGCTATCTGGCCTGTTGTTTAGTAAGCCATTGCTTATATTTTTATCACAGTGTAAATTGAAAATTTCTGTATACCACGGATTCAGGCCAGCTCTTCTCGGCGTGTCGCAGAGAACCGGAATTAACATTAAAATTAGGAAAAAGGCTTGCTCGTGCTAAGATACTCCTTCTCCCTCACCTTTTGCGCTCGCAAAAGGTGAGGAACTGCGCCGAGCAGGCCTTTTTTCCCCTTCATTGTGAAAGGCAAAACTCAAAAAAACTTTACACAATCACTCTTTTTAGCAAAGTATCCCTGTTGTAAAAAAGCAACAGGGTAGAAAAAGAGCTGTTCGGAGGGAATATGCTAAAATACAAAGCAGATTTGCTATCACTTCTTTATATGGTATTAGCAACAACATTTTTAATTTTAAATTGGATGCAACCGGAGTTTAATATTTGGCTTTGGTTAGGGTCGATGACAATGGCTACAACCGCGTTTGCAATGGCACATAATCACAATCATGAGCCAATGTGGAAGTCCAAATTTATGAATATCTTAACCGATTATTGGCTTACTATTTTCTATGGCTTTCCTGTGTATGCGTGGATTCCAACACATAACCAAAATCATCATGTTTATAACAATCGGCCGGGAGATAATACCATTACATGGCGTTTTTCGGAAAAAAATAATCTGTTTACCTTACTCTCTTATCCTATTATTAGTGCCATTTATCAGCAGGAACCAACATCAAATTTTTTAAAACACCATTGGAAAAATAATAAAGGACTATTTTTTTATTATATTTCACAGTATGTGCTTTTAATTGCGTTTGATGCGACAGCGTTTTACTTAGACCCCTTTAAAGCTCTTATGTATGTTTTAATTCCACAGCTCTTTTCCACACAGTTTGTGCTAATTATTAACTATGTGCAACATGTTCACTGCGACGAAGAGTCGAAGTACAACCACTCGCGGAATTTTGTAGGCTTAGGATCGCGCTTTCTGCTGAATGCGGGATTTCATACGGCACATCACGAAGAAATGAACTTGCATTGGAGCAAATTACCGGAATTACACCGAAAGTTAGAACCACATATTGATCCGTCTTTGAATCATCGTTCGCTTGCATGGTTTTTATTTAAAACCTATATTCTAGGAATCTTTATTCCTTCCTGCCGAACTCGCAATATGCGTATGGAGCGAATCCAAAAAGAACAGGGTCAAGTAACAACGGACGCCGCATTAGCTAGTTAATCGCTTAAAAATGGTAAATCCTTTTGGAGGCTCGGCTTTGCCGAGCTTTTTTTTGGATTCACATTTGTTTTATTTTTGCTTTCTTTCGTTTGAATTTTGTCCGGTGTTAATAAGTCATTGGCAGGAATTTCGGTTTTGTTGGAATGAGTGTTTTCGGGCAATGCCACAACATCTCGATTAGGCTCGAGAAGGCCTGATTCTTTTTTTCCATGATCTGTTACAATTTCGGGTAACTGAATTTTATTTTCTTCGCCAATTAACCGATTGCTTGTATCCGGCGTAAGTTTCGGTACATTGACCGATGGGGAAAGGATTCCTGTTTCCGGTTCAACAGGGATATCTTCAATAAGATTTAATTTCTTTTCATTTTCTTTTTTTAGTTTTTCTAAATAAAATAAATCATCCGTTTTCTGAATAAGCTTTTCTCCTGCCGGTTCCGCATTTTGAATTCCCTTTGCAATCGCCGTTACAATCGCAACAAGTGCAATTAAGGCTAAAAGCGCTAGCGCAGCTTTTTGGATAATATCACGAATATGTGCAGGAATTTTTTCAATGAGATCATCTACTTTTTTTAGCCACTTGTCCATAGTATATTATCGACTTCTTTTTTAAGGTTGCAAGCGTTTTCGAATCCAATTCGATTCACCCTTTCTATACATAATCCTATCGTGCAAACGGGCTTCTCTTCCCTGCCAAAACTCATACACATTTGCCTTTAATTTCCATCCTGTCCAACTTTTTGGAATGACATTAGGATGATTGTGCAACTCTTTCAAAGCAATGTTGTACTTTTTCTCAAGATCGCTACGACTCTCAATTTCTTTTCCTTGGTCAGAAGCTAAAGACGCAGCCCTTGCTTCTTCGGGACGAGTTAAAAAATACTCCTTTGCTTTTTCAAAATCCAACTCTTCCACTCTACCTTCTATGCGCACTTGCCGAATCAGTTTAGGCCAATAAAATAATAAACTGGCTACCGGATTCGCTTGTAACTCTTTTCCTTTGCGACTTTCTCGATTGCCAAAAAACCAATACTCATTTTGCTGATAGTGCTTTAACAAAACTACCCGTGAAGATGGCACTGAGTTTTCATTAGCGGTAGACAAAACACAAGCTGTTGGATCGTACGGTTCTTTTTTCAAAGCTTCTTCCATCCAATACTTAAAAAATTCATCGGGCTGTTCAGGCAAATAATGATCGTCGAGAGCCCCTGCTAAATATTCACGACGCTCATCTCCTAACGTTAGCATGGGACATGATAACAATCTTTTTTCCCTTTGGCAAGAAGAAAGGGACAAGCAGTCAGCGATACAGTGAAACGCCGTATCGCTGTAGTGAAATTAAAAATAGGGCAAAAAATGGTCGTGCTCAAACAGTCCTCTCCTTCAATTTGGTGCGGGTTGGCTTAAGCTGTGTCTAGCATTTTTTTGTCCTTCGACAAAAATTGCTGGGACTTATATATTCCTCTTGTCCATTTATATATTGACAAGAGA
>RFJE01000319.1 GCA_003695005.1 Candidatus Hydrogenedentota bacterium
ATATTTCTTCTACCCTTGATAATTTAGCAGCAAACTTAAAACAGCATATTTCTCGTTTTGTTATCCGGAAAGAGGAATGAGGCACTTCATTTATTTTTTAAGCGTAAGTTGAGCTAGCCGCCGTTTTGTAAAACCACCGTATAAAGAAGATATCCACTTCTGCAAGTTTTTTGTGTTGCTATTTTCTATCACGTTCAGTGCGGAGAGTCCTTCTTCGATTTTCTTTTCGAGAAGGTCAAAGGCCAAATTAGGAACCGGTGAATTTTTGATTTTTTTAGCAACATGCTGGATTTCTTTTTCTGCAATGTTTTCTTTTGCATAAATTTCGTGTAACTCTTGTTTAAAGCTCTCATCTTCTTGGGCTAAAAGAAGCAGCAATAAATTCGGATTTTTATTTCGAATATCAGCATAGCGGGGTTTGCCTTCTTGTTTTGCAAAAAAATCTTTTAAGTCATCTGCAATTTGGAAAGCTGTACCAAACGCCATCCCGCATTGGTGAAAATTAAGTTTATATTCCGGCCGATTGGCTAATATGGCAGCGGAACTTCCACACCAGGCAAATAAGTCCCCTGTTTTTCCTGTTGCAATCGTTTGCCAGGTTTCCATGGAGAGTTCTACTTTACCACGTGCATTATATTCTATGGCAGCAGCGAGAGTCATGTTTTTTACAACTTCAATAGCAGAATCTGTAATTTCTTTTGGTAATGGTTTTAAAATATCTAACGCTAAAGTATACAGTAAATCACCCGTTAAGACAGCGACCGTATTGGTATGCAATGCATTGACTGTAGGCTTGCCACGCCTTGTATCGGCAGCATCAATTACATCGTCATGCAATAAAGAAGCAGCATGGACAAATTCAGCAGCTACACCAATGGGAATGACATCAGAATAAGAGAGTGATACGAGATCTGCAAAGTGAGCGGTAAGCTTTGGCCTTGCTCTTTTAGCTTTTGGATTATCCGTTAAGTAAGCTGCAGCCTTGTACAAGTATTGGCTGTCTATTGGCTTATACAAAGATTCCTTTAAAATGCGTTGAATTTCTTTTTGAATATTTTCGAGATACTGTTCCAACGAATGATCTAACATAAGACGTGTATAAAAAAAAGAAACAGGTTGGAAACCCAAAAGTAATCGATATACCAGCGATACGGCGAAACGCCGTATCGCTGAATCCAGATTCGAAAAAGGGAAAAAAGGCCTGCTCGTGCTCAAACAGTCCTCTCCCTCACCACTTTCAAAAGAAAGTGGTGAGGAATGCGGAACTGCGCTGAGCAGGCCTTTTTTCCCTTCACTGAGAATTGCTGAATAAATACAAGCTCTTGACGTGGTAATTAAAAATTGAAAGCTACCTTTATTATTTAGGGCATGGAAACCTTATGCAAGAAATACTAAAACAAGCCAATGAGATTTTAGGTGGACCACTTTTAATTGTTCTTTTAGTTGGAACGGGTCTATTTTTAACCATTCGACTTCGGTTTGTGCAGTTTCGGTATTTGCTCTATGCTGCTCGGATCGCTATTGGACGCGCAGATAGAGAAGAAGACCCTCATGATTATGGGGAAGAGTTTTTTTCGAAAGAAAAAAAAGATGCCCCTGAAAAAGAAGGAGATATTTCTTATTGGCAAGCTCTTACGGTGGCTTTAAGTGCTACGATTGGAACTGGGAATATTGTTGGTGTGGCGGCCGCCATTTTAACCGGAGGCCCCGGTGCTTTATTTTGGATGTGGGTTACTGCATTAGTGGGAATGGCCACAAAGTATTCAGAAGCTTTATTGGCTGTTAAGTACCGCGAAAAAACGGAATTAGGTTATGCCGGCGGGCCAATGTACTATATTGAAAAAGGCTTAAAAAAACCATGGCTTGGCAAAATATTTGCTTTTTTAACCTTAGTGGCAGCATTAGGAATTGGAAACATGTTTCAAATTAATGCAGCTGCCGGTGCTCTTTCTACTCACAGTATTGGTATTTCGCCATTTGCTACAAGTTTAGGGGTGGCTCTAATCGCAGGCCTTGTTATTTTAGGTGGGATTCAGCGTATTGGAAAAGCAGCTTCTTTTTTAGTTCCCTTTATGGCAGGTTTTTATTTTTTTGGTGCTTGTTACATTTTAATTCGTAACATAAAAATCATTCCTCTTGTATTTGCAGAAATTTTTCATTATGCCTTTGAGCCTCTACCAGCTATCTCTGGTACGATAGCAGGTTTACTTTTAACCACTATTCGAAGTGGTGTGTCTCGGGGGCTTTTTAGTAATGAAGCTGGGTTAGGGAGTGCACCGATTGCAGCAGCTGCGGCTAAAACAGACTATCCGGTTAAGCAAGGTTTAGTATCTATGCTCGGGCCGTTTATTGATACCCTTATTATCTGTACACTTACGGGTTTAACCATCTTAACGGGACTTTATGCTTCCGGAGATGAAGTAATCCGTATTTTAGGAAGTACGGCGAAATTAGGGCATTTATCCGGTAGTATGATAACAGCTGCTTCTTCTAAAGTGCATGGTGTAAGTGGGGGTGAGTTTTGGAATGCTTTTTTTACTCATTTTGGTAAGGATGCTATCCAGCTGCAAAATGGTTTAACGGCTGCTGTATTTCAGCATAATATGGGAATTTGGGGACATCGTTTAGTATCGCTTGGGCTTTTTTTCTTTGCTGTTTCCACTATCATTGGTTGGTATTATTATAGTGATAGGGCTCTTGTTTACTTAGGATTTAAAAAATGGATTCCTTCTTACCAGCTAGTCTATGTTCTTATGATTATTTTAGGGGGGATGGCTAATATCCAACTTATCTGGGATTTTTCTGCAGTCGCTAATGTACTTATGGCATTTCCAAATTTAATAGCCCTTTTATGGTTATCTAGAAGGATACGGGTAGAAACAAAATCTTTTTTTCATAAACATCCTCATCGATATGATAAT
>RFJE01000320.1 GCA_003695005.1 Candidatus Hydrogenedentota bacterium
CACGTAAGTAATACTTTCCAACATTTTTAGGGGGAAATTCCCCCTAAAAATAAAATGTTTACCGAAAATCTTTTTTACTAGCTAAAGCTTGAGCCATTTTCTTTAAACCTTTTGCGTGAATGCGATACGTAATTTCGCAGTTATCTTCACTATCAAAGGTTTTTTTCACAATGGTTCCACCTTTAACAACGCCGTCGAGTTCTTTCGTAATGGCAACCCCTGTGGATTCACCGGAATCAGAACCCGAAGCGGCACTAATTTTAGCTCCTACAAGAAGCTCTACTACTCGTTTTTGCGCTGCTAAAAGGGCTGCTTCTTCTGCTTGTGTGCGTCGTCGAACAAAACCTTTTGCATTTGGATTTGGCGCCCCTAATGCGCGTACTTGAAATGTGTCATCATCTAGCCAACCCTCTGTTTGGTAATCTTCGGTATCGCCTTTTAGCATGGTACGCTTACTTCCTCCGCCACAGGCGATTAAGCCAACTAAAGTCATAACGATGAGCAAAGCTCCTGTTTTTTGTAATTTTCTCATATGAACCTCTCTTCAATATTTTTTGAGTCCGTGTTACCCCTTACAAAATCTCAAGGGAACACTCCTCCTTGTTGGCTCATTATACAGGGTAAGTATCTCCGGTCAACTTTTTTCTGACAGTTTTATTTCCATCATCTCATGAAAACTTGAAGCACTGACTCATAATTTTTCTTTGGCTTATGCAGTCTGTGCAAGCTGAAGTATTTATTGAAGCCGATGAGGATTTAGTCTATAAAGTAGTTCGCGACTTAGAAAGCTATCCGGAATTTATGCCCCTTGTTCATGAGGTTCGCATACTATCGAAAAATCCGGAAGAAACACGAATTGAATATGAATGGGTAGCACAAGTTCCTATATTAGGTATTAAAGAGAGAAGTTTACAAGAAGTTCGTTACAAACATGAAACAAAAAGTGCTCATTTTTGGCAAAAAGAAGGAAGACTTTCTCACTTAGAAGGTTACAGAACGATCCAATCCGTGCCGGGGGGAACAATGATTCGTACACAAGTTTATTTTAAACTCGGATCGCCTTTCCAATTTTCATTAGGAAAAGGCTTAATCCAATCTCTATTCCAACAAAATACACAAGCAACTTTAGATTCCATTAAAAAACGCTGCGAAAGCTTATCTTCAAAGGAAACTTTATGAAAAGATATTTACTAGACTTAGCCAATATTTCTCAAAAGACATTATCATCCATTGAAAAATCAAATTTAGATGATACGGAATTTTTTGTCAGTCCTATCCAATATAAGCTTTCTCAAAACTTAACCAATCTTCCGATACGCTTTGCGCCAATGCCAACATTTCCGGTATCGTATAGAGAAGAAGATATTTTAAAAAAAACCGCTGAAGCCATCGGTGCTCATCTTGTTTCTTCGAAAATACCAAATGCTTTCACAGAAGAAAAAATGTTACAAAGCCTTGCCGAAAAAGATCCAGTTCCCTTTTGCAATTTAGCAAAAGAATATAGCAATTTGAGAACTGAAATAGAAAGCAATCTTTTAAAAGTGTTATCTCATGGACGATTTATTGGGGGCGATGAAATTCACCTGCTCGAGCAAAAAGCGCAAGAGTATTGCAATGTACCGTATGCCATTGCCTGCTCCTCCGGCACAGATGCACTGTTGCTTCTTTTAATGGCTCTTGGCATCCAAAAAGGAGATGTGGTAATTACTACACCGTTTACTTTTATAGCCACTGCAGAGACCATTGCCCTTGTCGGAGCAAAACCCCTGTTTGTAGATATTGATGAAACTAGCTATAACATAAGTCCACAAAAGTTAAAAGAAGCTTTGCGGTTAGCAGCTGCAAAGAATCACCCTAAAATAGAAGAGGGGGAAAAAGTAAAAGCAATCATTGCGGTGGACTTATATGGACAGCCTGCTGATTATGAGGAAATTCAACAAGCAATTAAAGAGTATGAATCATCCACCGGTAAAAAGATTGCTCTTATCGAAGATGCCGCTCAAGCCTTTGGAGCCCAATATAAAGGAAAGCGTGCGGGATCCTTAGCGCCGTATGCAGCCACTTCTTTTTTTCCGGCTAAACCACTTGGAACGTACGGAGACGCCGGGATGGTTTTTACGACGGATGAACAAGTCGCCAAACAAGTTCGGCAACTTTTAAACCATGGACAAAGCAAAAGGTATGTTCACTCTAAAATTGGGTTAAATGCACGGATGGATACAATGCAAGCAGCTATTTTATTGGCGAAGTTTGAACCATATTGTGAAACATACTTAAAAAACCGAAAGCAGATTGCCAATGAATACAAAAAGCAGCTCGAACGTATTTCGGATTTTGTACTTCCCGAAATAAAAGAAGGGAACGATTCAGCATGGGCACAGTTTACAATCAGAGCAAGAAATGTAAAACAGAGAAACCATATCACAGAAGAGCTTCAGAAACGAGGCATTCCTACCGCCATTCATTACCCGAAACCACTTCATTTGCAAGAATGCTTTGCTTATTTAGGTTACCAAAAAGGTGATTTGCCAGTTGCCGAAAAGGTTGCAGACCACGTATTTAGTTTGCCTATGGACAGCGTAAAGACACAAGAAGAAATTGCTTATATTGCTCAAAACTTAATTGAGATTGTAAAAACAAAATCCATTTGACAGACCGACCTATTTTTCAACCTTTCATTATGAAGTGGATCTTTCCATTCGCCTTCGTGATTATTATCCATTGTTCATCGGTTACAAAGTTGCGAATTGTAAAATCCGTTGCCATGCCGTATCGGTACTTTCATGCTGATTCTAATATCCCTATTCCCGGGCCGGGGGTTCACGATGTTCCCGAAGATAAAAAAATAAAACAAGATGAATGTGTTTATCTTTTTTCCAATACAGCGAATTTAAAAAAATCTGTGGAAGCCATACAAAAAGGCAAGTTAGATCAGGCTATTGAGTTACTAGAACAACCAAAAGAAAAAAGTGCTGAAATATGGAACAATTTAGGCATTGCTTATTTCTTAAAAGGAGATAAACAAAAAGCAATTTTTGCCTTAAACCAAGCTGGTATCCAAAAAGAAAACTATAAAATTTTGCATAATTTACGAATTGTAACCGAAATTACTGCAAAAGAGATTATTTTTTATAAATAAACATTGCTAATTCAGCGATACGGCGTTTCGCCGTATCGCTGATGAGGCTTGGCGGTACATCCTTGTACCGAGGGTTGGCAGGTTTCCTGCCAACCCTCCGTTGTCAGCAATTCTCGGTGAAGGGAAAAAAGGCCTGCTCGGCGCAGTTCCGCAGTCCCTTA
>RFJE01000321.1 GCA_003695005.1 Candidatus Hydrogenedentota bacterium
AATCTATGGTATGTATATGGTATGTATTACTTTTTCCCAAGGCGTTGGACAAACATGGATGCTTCTGTTCTTGTAAGCGGAACAAAAAATTCTAATCCATATTTATACATTCCAGGATACTGTGATACTTGTCCTTTGGACTTCAGTACACCTTCGCGGTAAAACCGCTCGGCTTTAGCTTCTACTGCCACTTTTTCATTTAGTGGTAGCTTTTCGGGCGTAACAAATCCAATTCCCCCCTGACTAAAGTCATATCCGATTACATTGTATTTTTTCTTTTTTATGTGAATGATTAAATCTGCAAGGATTTTATAACGTTCATACTCTCGGCGTTCATTGCTTTTCTTTGGCATAAGGTTAAGTTTCGGAATTTTGCTTATACAGTCAAGGGCGAAGTTACGCAGATTTGCTAATGTACAAGTTGTTTCGCATTTTTAGAGTTTCCTATGGATGTTACGGAAGTCTTATTTGCAAAAGAGCAAGAAAAGCAACGCCTTGATAAACTACGAAACTTAAAAGAAAAGGGAATTCATCCTTATCCCATTCGGTTTAATAAGAAAAATGATATTGATTGGATTTTAAAGAATGGATATCCCGAAAATACAGAAGAGTCCGTTACTGTAAAAACAGCAGGTCGGGTGAAAAGTAAGCGAGATATGGGAAAGGCTTCTTTTTTTGTAATTGAGGATGATACAGGGAGCATCCAGGTTTATAGTAACAACAAGCTGTTAGACGATAAAGACTATGCTGTTTTACAGCAACTCGATATTGGTGATATTGTTGGCATAGAAGGCGAGACATTTCGCACGAAAGTAGGAGAAAAATCGATTCGAGCTAAATCCCTTACGATGCTTTCTAAATGTTTAACCCCATTGCCAGTGGTTAAGGAAAAAGATGGCAAAGTGTACGATGCTTTTGCGGATGTAGAACAGCGTTATCGCAAGCGCTATGTGGATTTAGTGGTGAATCCATCTGTGCGAAATGACTTTCGCATTCGTTCAAAAATTATTTCCTTTATGCGTCGCTATTTAGAAGACCGCGGTTTTATGGAGGTTGAAACACCAATGATGCAGCCAATTGCATCCGGAGCTGCCGCAAGACCTTTTATTACGCATCATAATACATTAGATATAGATTTGTATTTACGAATTGCGCCGGAGTTATACTTAAAGCGTTTAATTGTAGGAGGGTATGAGAAAGTTTTTGAAATCAATCGCAATTTTCGAAACGAAGGGATTTCTACAAAGCACAATCCCGAATTTACCATGATGGAGCTTTACCAGGCGTACGCAGATTACCAAACAATGATGGAATTAACCGAAGATTTGTTCGAGGCTTTAGCTTTAGAAATTCATGGCAGTACCGAAATTCCTTATGGGGATGATATTATCTCTTTAAAAAAGCCATGGCCGCGGAAAGAATACTTACAGCTCATTCAAGAGAAAACCGGTTTAGATTTTATGCCATTTGTGCAACAGGACAATCCAGATCTGATCCAGGCGAAACAAATGGCAGATCAAATAGGTGTCGATGCTAAAGAAGCACACACCGTTTGGGAAGTAATTGATGAAGTTTTTTCGGAAAAAGTGGAAAAAGATTTAATCCAGCCGGTGTTTGTAACTCGTTACCCAAAAGCAATTTCTCCGCTTGCTAAAACAGAAGAAGAGAATCCGCTTTTTGTAGAACGTTTTGAGCCGTACATTACAGGTCGAGAAATGGGGAATGCATTTTCTGAATTGAACGATCCCGTAGAGCAGTACTTGCGGTTTGTAGAGCAAACGAAGCAAAAAGAAGCCGGTGCCGAAGAGACAATGGAGCCAGACATGGATTTTATTGAGGCTTTAAAAACCGCTATGCCCCCTACAGGTGGACTTGGCATTGGAATTGATAGGCTTGTAATGCTGTTTACAAACAAGCAAAGCATTAAGGATGTTATTTTGTTTCCGTTATTGCGGCCAGAAAAGAAAAATGCTTAAAAGTAAAATAAAGCCATTTCGGATTTATCGTGATAAAATTGATGTTTTAGACCAGCGCAAGCTTCCGCATATACAAGAATGGGTTAGCTTAAAAACTGCAGAGGAAGTAAAAACAGCAATTCGAGATATGCTTGTACGCGGAGCTCCTGCTATTGGGATTGTTGCTGCTTATGGTTTTTATATTGGCGTATGGAATGCAGGTCGAGAAAAAAAATCTCTTACACAGGCATTTGGAGAAAGACTTAAAAAAAAATTGGATACCGCTAGACCAACTGCCGTCAATCTTTTTTGGGCAACCGAGCAAATGCAAAAAGAATACGAAAGGTTGCTTGGTGGGAAATCCATAAAGACTTCGGATAAAAACTTTTTGGATTTATTACTCCGCCTTTTTCAAAAAGTACGTCAGTTAGAACAGGATGATGCAAATCGCTGCGAACAAATTAGCCTATTAGGAGCTGATTACATTGAAAAAAAAATCCGCCGTAAACAATACCGCATTTTAACACACTGCAATACAGGGGCGCTCGCTACTGCTGGTGTTGGTACAGCCTTAGGTGTAATTCGTGCTCTTGCACAAGCAGGCAAAGTAGAAATGGTTTATGCTGATGAAACAAGACCTTACTTACAGGGATCTCGATTAACAGCTTTTGAGCTAAAGCAAGATAAAATTCCCGTTACCCTTATTGCAGATTCAGCTGCGGCTTATCTTATGCAGCAAGGAAAAATTGACTTTGTTATTGTTGGTGCAGATAGGATTGCCAAAAACGGGGATACGGCGAATAAAATAGGGACTTACTCCCTTGCAGTTAATGCAAAGTACCACAATATCCCCTTTTTTGTTGCAGCTCCGAAAAGCAGCTTTGATGATAAGATTGGCACAATGGCAAATATTCCTATTGAAGAGCGATCAGCGCAAGAAATTTTATTTTGTGGTAATACACAAATGGCGCCAAAAGTTCCTGCTTTAAACTATGGCTTTGACTTAACACCGGCATCTCTGATTCAAGCTATTTTTACAGAAGAAAAAGTAATAATCCCCAACAATTCTCACTAAAGGGCAAAAAAATGCCGGGCGCAGCTTGAGCCCCCCACCTGTTCGCCGTGTCGGAATAGTTATGCAGCATTATGTCGCATACGCACGGCCACCCGCATAGTTACGCAAGATTATGTCGCATGCATGCTGACTGGCTCACCCTTTCGGAGGTAGGCCACTCCCGCATCCATGGTTTTCTCTTTCCTCGCAGAAAGCTTCGGGGGTGTCCCCTCTCCTACTTGTCCTGAATATATTTCCAAACAATGATAAACTTAATCAATTCTCATGATCTCTTCCATAATATGGTATTCCTCGATTTTCTTACGCAAAGTTAAGCGATTTACTCCTAACTCCTTTGCTGTGCCAAGTTGCTTTAAAGTATTTCGCTTTAATACTTGCGTAATAATCTCTTTTTCTAAACGAGCTAATGTTTTCCAGTATTTCTCCCCCGGCTCGTACTGCGCTAAAAGTTCTTTAATAACATACGTAATGGCCTTATCGAGCGAAATATCTTCCATGTTCGTAACAGACTCAACTTTTTCTTTTACAGGCTTCGGCTCGGAAGGAATTTCTGTACGCTCGGGCAGATCAATATCATCCGCTTCTAAATACAGCTTATCCGATAAAACAATGGCTCTTTCTAAAATATTTTCTAGCTCACGTACATTCCCCGGAAAGTCATAAGATTCAAGTTTTTTAAGAGCATCTGGCAATATGCCACGTGTTTTTTTTCCATTGACTTTTGTAATTTTTCCAATTAAATGTTGAGCTAGAATAGGCAAGTCCTCTTTGCGTTCGCGAAGGGGTGGAACTTCAATCCGAACCACATTTAAGCGATAGTATAAATCAGCACGAAAACGCTTCTGCTTAACAAGCCTTTCTAAATCCGCATTTGTCGCGGCAATTATTCTAACATCAACACGATACACTTTGTTGGAACCAAGAGGGGAAAACTCCTTCTCCTGTAAGACCCGTAAAAGCTTAGACTGCAATCGGTAATCCATTTCGCCAATTTCATCTAAGAAAATTGTTCCACCATGCGCTAATAAAAACTTTCCTTTTCTATCCTCTGTGGCATCTGTAAAAGCACCCTTTGTATGACCAAAAAGCTCGCTTTCTAAAAGCTCCGAAGGAATAGCCGCACAATTAATTTTAACAAGCGGCTTTTCTTTCCGAATACTGTTTTGGTGCAATGCCGTTGCAATCAGCTCTTTTCCTGTTCCAGATTCACCAATCAACAAAACCGAAGAAGATGTGTCTGCCGCCATTTTAATTTTAGCAAATAAATCTTCCATTTTCGGACTAGTGCCCACAATGTTTCCAAAAGAATATCGCTCCTGTAATTGCCGCTTTAAACTTAAGTTCTCAAACCGAATTTCTTGTGACTGTTTATCGAGCATTCGCTGGATGCGAATGGCCTGAGAAAACATGGAAGCTAAAAGCTGTGCTAAAAAACTATGATCTTCATAAGCACTCTGGCCTTTGTAAGGGGCTTCCATGCTAAACACCCCGATAACTTCATCATCAAGACGAAGGGGGACAGCAAAAAAACTTAATTTTTCTTTTGGAATTTCCCGACCAAGCTTGTTTAAAAATTTCTTATCCTTGCTAATATCCTGAATGGCTAAAAACTTATTTTTCTCAAAGACCGACCCTGTTACCCCTTCTCCTTTGCGATAGCGAATGTTTTTTGCTTCTTCGGTTAAATC
>RFJE01000322.1 GCA_003695005.1 Candidatus Hydrogenedentota bacterium
CGGTTTTAGGTTTAACTCTTTTTTTCTTTTTTTTCTTATGGCAGTATCGAATTAAAAAAGAGCTAATTCGCAGTGGCCAGTATGCTAAACGAGAGAGAAATTATCGAGAGCTAGCCCTTTTAGGGGGGTTTTTATGCTTAGGGGCTGGAATCCCTCTTACCATTTTTTTTTTAGCGATTGATGGTTTAACGTATGCTGCTTTAGGGGGCATTATCCCGCTAACTTTAGGAATTATGCTAATTTTGTATTATGTATGGGCTGCCAATCATAGGGACTAAGCTCATCCATGGGGCTTTTTTCTAAGCTAAGTGTTGAAGAGTTTGATGAGTTATTTCTAGAGTGCACAGATATGCTTTATAGTATTGGCTACCGCTTATTTGGTAACCATGAAGATGATATTTTAGATTTTTGTCAGGATGTTTACTTAAAAGCACGAGATAAACGTCATTTGTTTGCAGGAAAGTCTCAGTTTTCTACCTGGCTGTATCGACTTGCTATGAATTTAGGTTTAAACAAAATTCGAGCAGAAAAAAGACTAAAAGTAGAATCCACCGACAAAGAAGAGTACTTTTTAGAATCGGTGGAAAGTGTTTCTCAAAGAGAAAGTAAAGATGGCTTAGAAATTCTTTTACAGAATGAAATTACCGATGCTGTACAAGAAGAGTTAGAAAAATTACGGTATGAGTATAAAATTTCGCTTTACTTATTGTATTACGAAAAAATGAGTATTGCAGAAATGTCGAAACAGCTAAAAGTTAAAGAGGGGACCATTAAATCTTGGATTTACCGAGGTAAAAAAGAAATGCGCAACCGATTAGAGGCAAGAGGTGTCTTATAGTTTATAAGGATATAAAATGAAACAACATATACCGGATGAACAACTTGCGATTGCAGAGCTTTCCGACGCACAAAAAAGACATTTAAAAACTTGTAAAAGGTGTCACAAATTGCGTGCACAATACCTTACTCTTTCGCTAGCTATTTTAGCGATACCACAAAAAAAGGCACCCCTTGGATTTCGGAAAAAGTTAATGGAACGAATTACTCGACCAGCATATTCTTTAACACAACTTATTATCTCTTCTCTTGCGCTTTCGGTTTCACCTTTTGTAATTCATCGATTTCACCATGTCTTTAAAGACACCTCTTTTGGTAATGAAATTATGATTTTTTCATATGTTTTGCTTTCGTTCATGACCGTATTTTTCTTTTTCCCTTTAGTTTTACAAGTATCCGACAAATTTCCCGATGCCGCGCATAAATTAGCTGTAAAGTTTGATTGGATCCTGTCTAGAACAAAGTAATTTCATAGCGTAGAATCCCCTTGTCACAGGCAAGTTTATCTAAAAACTGTCTTTTAAAATGATAAAAAAGCAAATTTTCTTTGTATTTTTATTGGTTACGACTTCTTTTTACTTACACACGGCCGAAAAGACGGATATTAATCCGCATATAGAAAAGCTTCAAAATAGCAGCAAGAAAAATAATTCCGATACTCAAAATGAAGTTTCGCAAGATGAAATTTCAGATGATGATTTTTTAGAAGACGAAGAAGAAACTCCACAAGTGGAAGACCCGTGGGAAGGTTTTAACCGAGCCATGTTTGCCTTTAATGATGCTTTTTTAACTTATTTTATGAAACCTTTAGCCATCGGTTACTCCTATATTATTCCTCGTTTCTTAAGGCAGGGAATTGCAAATGTGTTTCAAAATGCATACATGCCAATCCGCTTTGTAAATAGTTTATTGCAAGCAAAGTGGTCAAAAGCATTGCGTGCTACGGGGCGGTTTACGATCAATACCACAGTGGGGGTAGGGGGATTATGGGATCCTGCTAAAATTTGGTTTGGTATGGAACCGGTTGACGAAGATACAGGCCAAACTCTTGGTGTATGGGGATTTGGTTATGGAATTCCCATTCATTGGGCATTTTTAGGGCCTTCTAGTACGCGGGATACTTTTGGATTTGTAGGCGATTTACTGTTAAAACCGCAAACCTACATTGTTCCATTGCTTATGCCGGATAAACCATTGCAAGCTTCTGCCATCACCATTGGAATTTTCTTTTTTGAATCTATGAACCGACTTTCTTTAAATCCTTATGAATATGACGAGCTTAAAAAAGATGCCCCTGATCCTTACATCTTTTTTCGAGACATTTATTTGCAAAATAGAGAAGAACGAGTGAAGCGATAATTTATGGTAGGGGGCTTCAGCAGCCCCCTCGCTTCGGCCGCGCTTATCCGAAATCGGAAACTTTCTAAATAAAAATATAGATTGAAGAGTATATTTTTCTTAAAAAAATTTAAGCGTCCTCCGTCCCGTCGGCCGCCGATTTCGGGCGCGTCCTACGCTACCCCCGCAGACTACAAGAACAGATATTTATTTCATTGCTTTTAAGTCGTCTAAAAGTGCTTTCATGAGCTGACCAAACAGTTGGCGAATTTGATCTTGTGCTTCGTTATCCGGCCGAAATTTTTTAGCCCATATTTTAAGGCCAAAGCGGACAAAGCGGTTATCTAAAAATTCTGTTCCCATGTTTGCAGTTAGAATGGTTTTATTGCGAATCCGGTGATTCCAACCTAATGAAAAACGAGTCCCTTTTCCCCCATGTGCTTTGACCATTGTTTGAGAAAACTGATTCATAAGTCCTTCAATATTACCAGGAATTGCAATATCAATGAGCCAGGTAGGAATCACATGATAAAATGCACCAGAAACTTTATTTTTCTTAACACTTAAAAGTTTAAATCGGAATTGCCCTTCCGTAGGTGTTTTTGTCCAGACTCCATAAGATACCGATTGTCCCATTCGGATCTTAAGTCCTTTTAAATTCATATATGCATCCATAATAGCATAAAACTCATACCGTTTTACACCAGACATAGAAAAGGCTTCTTGAAAAATAGGATTCCCTTTTTTATCTAATATTAAATTCCCTTCTGCATCTTTTACAAAAATATAATTTCCTGAATTATCTTTAAAAGAAATTTTCGATA
>RFJE01000323.1 GCA_003695005.1 Candidatus Hydrogenedentota bacterium
CCGAAATAGAAGCAAAATTAAAGCAAGAGTATGAAAAACAAAATTTAATATATAAAAATGTAATAGCAGGCTTAAAAGAGATACTAGCCGAGGAATATGGCAAGCAAAACCAATTTGTAAAACAAACGGAAACTTATGATTGGATTATCCAAAATCATCCTTTGTACTACCATAATGGAAAAATCTTATTTTTGCTTGGGAAATCAAAAGCCGACGTAACGATTCCACAAGAGTGGAAATTTATTTTGCATCCCGAAAAAGAAAAGTTGTTTGTACAAGAAACGACTCGCAAGAAACTAGAAAAAGAAACCCAAACAAAAAGCAAAAAAAATAAGAATGATACGACAAAAAAGAAAGCTACGCAACAAACTAAAAAAACAAAAAAAGTAGTTAAAAACCAAAAAAAGCAAGAGGACAAAGAAAAACAATTGGCTCAAGTAGAACAAGATCTCAAAAAAAGTATTACCCCGAAATTACAAGAAAAAGTTAGAACTGCTATTTTCGCACTTTTTGAGCAGTCCCTTGAAAAAAGCCGAACAGCCATGATAGAATCTGCTATGAAAACAGCACAAGTAGCAGGCTATCAGGATATTTTATATTTAATTCATTTAGCGAGAGCACGGGCTTACTTAAAAAATGCAAATCCTACGAAAGCACAGGCCGAGCTCAATTTAGCGAATGTTCCTGCCAATACAAAATGGGATTTCCTAAAAAAAGTAATCCAAGGCGGAGTGTTGGAATTTAACCGTCAGGGAGAACAAGCCTTTTCTACTTACTATGCTGCTATTTCGCAGTATCAACCGGAATACAACTTAAATGAATTCCAACCATTAGTTCGACGTACCCTAGATTACTACGAAAATCGGGCAGAAGAAGCAACCCGCAGAAGAGACTATGGGCAAGCCATCAATCAATACAAAGTGGTGGTAGATTTATACTTAAATTTATATGGTAAAAAAATTATGCGGGAAGAAATCCAGCGCCGGTTTTTAGATACCGTTATTAATTTAGACCAAATTGCCTTAAAGGCACTTGGCAAGGACGAAAAGGCCGTAAAGGAGATTAAAGATTTTTATAATTCCCGCATGGATTTAGCAAGACGCTATTTAAACAACGCGTTTATTTTTGGGCGAGCTTATTTATATACGCGAATGGGAATTGAACTACATACCCGCTACGAAAAAGACGGCATTAGCTCATCCGAAAAAGAAGAAGTATTAGAGCTTTTTAAAACAGCAGAGCAAGACTTTAAATGGGGCTTTTTTGCCGACCCGTACTTTGCCGATTCCTATGTAATGCTTGGCTGGATGTATCAGTTTATTGATGAAAAAAGAGAAACCATCATCGACCCTGAGGACAGAACGAAAGACAAAGACAAGTTTGAAGACCTGTACGCAAAATACTTCCCTGGATATCTTTTTGAGGAAAACTTAAAACTCTACCAAAAAAGTATTGCGCTTTTTAAAGATAAAATCCACCCAAGAGTGTTAGCAAGCTTTCACTTAAATATTGCGAACAACTATTTCTTGTTAAGTAATTATGTGCGAGCCGAAGAAAACTATGCCTATGTCTATGACGTTTATAAACAAGGCAAGTATAAGTTTGAAAACGAAAAACAAGAAGGCTTGTTTTTATTTCACTACGGGAAAGCTCTTTATTTTAAAGGAGACTATGAAAAGGCAGTCGAAATTTTAAACGAAGCTTTAAGCTTTTATGAAAAACTTGCTCCAATTCGGGGTGTGCCTTCGCAAGTAGCACAGGAAAATCAGGAAAAACGAGAAATTATCTTAAAGTATATTACAATATGTTCGGACTATGCAGGAAAACCTGAAAATGCTATCTCCGCTATTTTCCGAGTGATGCAAGAGCAAGACAGTGTAGGACGTCGTAAAGATAGAACATTATTGCATTTAGAACTCGCTCGTATTTACTATGAAAATAAGCAATATGACGAAGCTTTAAACCATGTAAGTATTGCCGAGCAGCAAATTTTATTAGAACCAAAAGTAAATCCACCTAAATTCCCCATCCGTATTAAATGGATTTTTGGTATAAGCTTTAATATGCCTTTTTACCAATTGCCTGCAGATTATGTTTTTATTGGAAAAAACTTACTAGCTTATCCAATTCCAACTGTCAATCGGTATCAATACATTTACTCTATGTCAGCTAAAATTTATACCCAAAAGGGATTATGGCCAAAAGCTCTTTATTACATGCAAAAGCTGATTGAAACTGCGAAAGAAGATAAGTCGAAGCATGGTCAGCAAACATTGCTTGCTGCCTATATGAGACTTGGCAATTTACAGTATCAGCTTGGAAAAATGGACGAAGCTCGTGCTTCGTATGAAGAAGCGAGAAAGCTAGCTGAAGAACAAGGTGATTTAAGTACACGTGCGAAAGCTCATAAAAATATCTTAACGATTATTTGTCAAAAAATTGAGCATGAGCAAATGCCACTAGAAGATAAGCTCGATTTTGTAAGAAAAAGTTACGAATAATTAGA
>RFJE01000324.1 GCA_003695005.1 Candidatus Hydrogenedentota bacterium
TATTGCCTTTATTATCCACAAAAAACACAATGACTTTTTGAGCTTCCTCTTTTCCGGTTTGTGATTTTGGCAGTTCTCCTTTAATAGCAGGATTTTTAGCTAGGGTGGAATTAATTAAAAAGTACGTAACAAGCAAAAACACAATGTCCACCATAGGGGCTAAATCAATTCCGCTTTTTAAGCGCAATTTTGATTTCATTCTTCTAAAATCTCCATGACCATGTTTACTAAGATATTACCTTCTTCCGTAAGTGTGTTAATTCGGCGGACATAGTAATTATACATAATTAACGATGGAATGGCTACAATTAAACCTAATGCTGTGGTAATTAAAGCTTCGTCAATTCCCCCCATTAAAGCAGAGGATCGTGACGCCGACTGCTCAAACGCACGAAAGCTTTTAATCATCCCTGTAACGGTTCCAAGCAGACCAAGTAGTGGTGCAATGGTACTAATGGTTCCTAAAGTTGGTATGTACTTTTCTAAAATGGAAAGTTGTTTTAAGCCTTCTTCTTCGGCTAAATTGCGGAAATCTAAGCCCTGCTCTTTGGCTTCGAGCACAGCTAGCACACGAGCATAAGCAGGGTGATTTTGTGCTCTGCAAAATGCAATGGCCGATGTATAATCTTTTTGTTTTACCCATTCAAGCAATTTTTTTTCGTCACTTGGTTCAATGGATTGGATTTGCCGAAGTAAAAACCATCCCCTTTCTAGTATAATGGTTAAGGCGATGATAGACACTAGTAAAATTAAAACCGGAATAAACCAGCTCGGAATTCCTGCAATTAACGCGCTCATAAGCCTAACTGAATCTTGCTTACCACGCTACAAGAATTTTTAGACGATTTTTCATTTTCTTTATATATTAAAGAATATGGCTGAAGAGACATTGCTTGAGCGGAAAAGTAAATCAAAAAAAAAGGTTTTCAGGCCACCTATGTATGCTGTTTACATGCTCAATGATGACTATACTACCATGGACTTTGTGGTAAACATTTTAATGAGTGTATTTCATCATAGTGAACAAGATGCATTTAATATTATGATGAAAGTTCATACGCAGGGGAAAGCGCTATGTGGGGTTTATGTAAAGGAAATTGCAAAATCGAAAATAGCGAAAACGCACCGGTTAGCCCGCGAAAGAAATTTCCCGTTGCGTTGCATTATGGAGCCGGAGAAAGAAAATGGAGCTGAGTGAAGAAGTCAACCAGGCGTTACATGAATCGTATCACATTGCTCGCGATTTAGAGCATGAGTATGTTACGCTTCTTCACATGTTGTATGGCATTTTAAAAACGAAAAGTGGAAAACAAATTATCCGAGATTTAGGCGGAGACTTAAAAAGTTTGCAAGGCTTTGTCGATGCCATGTTGCAAGACGAAGCTTTTGAAAAAATTCCAGATTGTGAGCCCGAGCAATCGGAAGATTTTGAAAATGTTTTAAAAATGTGCATTGTCCATGCAGCTTCGTCCGAAAAAAAGCGTGTGGAAATTGGCGATTTACTTGTACAAATTTTAAAAATACAGGATTCCGAAGATGATTATGTTGCCCAACTATTAAAAGGACATGGTATTGAAATTTATCCTTTATTAGAGTATTTAGCGCATGGCATTATTCCTAAAGGGAGTTTGCCAGAGCCAAAAGAGGACTTTGCCGACGAAATGGAAGAAGAGCCTCGCTATTTAACCTTGCGCGATTTAACGAATACCGATGATTTTGATCAATTTTTTCACGATACTGAATCTGACGACGAATACGAAGAAGGAGAAAGGGATAGGGATCATTCCCGTTTTTCGAAATTTGTAGAAGCTCTTTGCATTAACATGACAGACCAAGCAAAGGCGGGTAAGTACGATAAGCTCATTGGTAGAGAAGCGGAGTTGCAAAGAATTACACAGATTTTATCTCGTCGTAAAAAAAATAATCCCGTTTTAGTGGGAGACCCAGGAGTTGGTAAAACAGCCATTGTGGAAGGTTTAGCCAAAGCCATTTCCGAAGATAAGGTTCCTGCAAAATTAAAAGGGTATGAAGTATATATGCTCGACTTAGGTGCCCTGGTTGCTGGCACTCGTTATCGTGGTGATTTTGAAGAAAGACTCAAAGGTATTTTACAATTTTTAGAAAAAAAGAAAAAAGCAATTTTATATATTGATGAAATGCACAGCATTGTAGGAGCCGGTTCTGCTTCGGGATCATTAGATGTAGCGAATTTAATTAAGCCTATTTTAGCACAGGGTGTTTTGCGAGTGATTGGTGCTACCACATGGGATGAATATAGACGCTTTATTGAAAAAGATAAAGCACTGAACCGCAGGTTTCAAAAAGTAATCGTAGAAGAGCCATCAGAAGAAGATGCCATTCAAATTTTAAAAGGTTTAAAAGAACAATATGAAAAATACCACAAAGTGCAGTTTACAAACAAAGCATTGGAAAGCGCTGTAAAATTAAGTGTAAAGTACTTGCATGATAGGTTTTTGCCGGACAAGGCCATTGACTTAATGGACGAAGCCGGTGCTTATGTTTCGGTGTACCAACCACAGAAAAAAAGAATTACCGCGGCTGATATAGAAAAGTTAGTTTCGAAATTAGCCGGAGTACCTGTAAAATCTCTTGGACAAAAACCAAAAAATTTATTAGAATTAGAAACGAAGTTAAAGGAAAAGATTTTTGCACAGGACCATGCCATTCAAAAAGTTGTTTCTTCCGTAAAGCGGTATGAAGCCGGCTTAAATGAAAAGAAAAAACCAATTGCTTCTTTGCTTTTTGCAGGCCCTACGGGAACTGGCAAAACAGAATTATGCAAAGTTCTGGCCGAAGAGCTCGGCATTCCCCTACTTCGGTTTGACATGAGTGAATATATGGAAGCTCATTCTGTAAGCCGCTTGCTTGGATCCCCCCCGGGTTATGTTGGCTATGACCAAGGCGCGATGTTAATTGACTCTATCCGAAAAAATCCACGCTGTGTTTTACTGCTAGATGAAATTGAAAAAGCGCATCCCGATATTTTTAATGCACTGTTGCAAGTTATGGATAATGCAGAATTAACCGACTCGACAGGGCAAAAAGCACATTTCGAAAATGTAATAATAATTATGACTTCGAATGCAGGTTCGCGGGAAATGTCTCAAAACGTAATTGGGTTTGCCGGAGAAGGTCGCAAAAAAAGTCCAGATTCAGCGATCAAAAAACTCTTTACACCGGAATTTCGCAACCGACTCGACGGTATTTTGTACTTTAATCCGCTAAACCAAAAAGTAATGGTTCAAATCCTACAAAAGATGATACAAGAGTTAAATGAGACCCTTGCAGAAAGAAAAATCAAAATCCATTTAACAGAAAAAGCCGCGCAATACTTTGCAAAAGAAGGATACAGCGAAGAATATGGAGCTCGACCTTTAAAACGTCTTTTGCAAGAAAAAATCCGAGACCCCTTAACCGACCTTATTTTAAATGGAACAATAACTTCGAAAAGTTCAGTGATCGTAGATGTAATGGATGGCAAAGTAAAGCTCATGCCAAAGCAGGTGATGTCACGTAACCGTTAAACTTATAAAAATATTACTTTTCGTTGAAACGAAAATGACTTTTCTTTCACATAAAAGATATGAAAGCAACCGTTCTTTTCTTTTCGGGATTTTTGTTCGTAACAGGAACTCTTTATTCAGCATGGCTAGACCCCTACAAACCCAGTAAAATTTTACAAGTAAAAAAAGTAGATAATCACCTATGGAAAAAATGGCTTCGCAAGTATGTAACGAAAACAGGTTGGGTGAAGTATTCCGCAGGTAAAAAAGACATATCTCTTGTAAAAGCCTATACCAAACAATTAAGGTCAATTAACGTAAATGGATTAAAAAATCGAAATGAAAAATTAGCTTTTTACATCAATTTATACAATTCCATGACCGTGCTCGGAGTGTATCAATATGCGCATATAAACAGCGTCATGAGCCGAAAGGGGTTTTTTAAAGCTAACTTTTATTTAGTAAAGAAAAAAATTTCTTTAGATGTACTAGAAAATAAAATTATCCGACCCAAATTTCGCGAACCCCTTGTTCACTTTGCTCTAAATTGTGCTTCTTATTCTTGCCCTCCTCTTCGCAATGAACCGTATGAAGGCTATAAGCTTTATCGACAACTTAAAGAACAAGCCAAAAAATACATGAGCAATCCTAAATTCGTTAAAATTGACGATAAAGAAAAAACACTTTATTTAATCGAACTCTTTAAATGGTACAAA
>RFJE01000325.1 GCA_003695005.1 Candidatus Hydrogenedentota bacterium
CCATTGCCCTTTTCATAAGAACCATAACAGCGATTCTCGGCGAAACGGTTAATGGATAGCTTTTTTTGCATTTTGCTGACGCCACCTTTCAATTTCTGCATGATTGCCCGAAAGAAGTACTTCGGGAACTTTTTCACCTAAAAATTCAGCAGGCCTTGTGTACTGTGGATATTCAATATAGTTTTTTTTCGAAAAAGATTCAACAGATAAGGAATTTGGATTGCTCATAAAACCTGGTAGCAACCTTGCTAAACTATCGATGACAACCAATGCTCCAATTTCTCCACTAGATAACACATAATTTCCAATAGATAAATAGTCTTGACAAAATAAAGTAAATACTCTTTCATCTACTCCTTCATAATGACCACATATCAGTACAAAAGATTTTTCTTCTTTTTTTTGTGTATATTCAATGGCAATTTCCTGCTCATACATTCTACCTCGCGGACCCAATAAAATAGTGTATAATTCTTTCGATGAATTTTTCTTTACATCTTCAAGGGCTTTAGCAATCGGCTCAACTTTTAAGACCATTCCACTTCCACCGCCATAAGGCTCATCATCCACCTTACGATATTTACCAATGCCATATTCTCTTAAAGGATAAAAGTAAATTTTTACAATTCCCTTCTCTATTGCCTTGCCAAGTAAACTTGTATGAAGTGGCGAATGGAAAAACTCGGGAAATAAGGTAATGATATGAAACTCAATCATTTTCCAAATAACCCGAAAGGTAGTCAGAAAAATGCGTTAGGATTACTTTTTGTTTTTGCCGATCAAACTTTTTTAAATACGGTGAGTCTAATGGAATGGGAATTTCTTCCCCCGTATAAAGCCGAATATAAAGAAGCTCTTTTGGCAATGCTGTTTCGAGTCTGCTTACTGTGCCAATTTCTTTTTTCGACTCATCTTCTACAATGGCATCTACATATTCAAAAAAATACGGATCATCCGAAATCCTCTTTGCAAGTTGGCAAGCAACTTGCAAGGGGATCCCTAAAAACAGCCCTTTTAACTTCTCTGCCTTTTCCACAGAATCAATTCCTTGAATTCGCAGGGTAAAAATTTTTTCGGACTGACGGGAAGCCAACACAATTTCAGTATTTTGAATATCTTTTCGAAGTTTTGCCTGATGTAAAAAACCATCTTTACTACCCTTTGCTTCGTAAAAAGAAATGTGAGAATAAAAATTTTTTTCTTCAAGCAAATTACCAAAGGCAATCACACGTAAATCGCCTTTTAAGCCTTTCGGCCTTTGGATGCGACCAATGGTTAGGATAGAATCACTCGTCAATGATTTCTAACTGAATTCGGTGAAAACTTAATTCTGTACCGTCGTCTCGAATAATTTTTTTATCTCGGATAGAAGCTAATGCATTGCGAATAGCTCTTGCAATGCGCCCGTTTTTTCCAATGACGGCTCCTAAATCGGATGGATTTACACGTAACTCTAAAATTAAAGACGTATCTAAATACACTGGCGTAATTTTAACTTCATCCGGATGACGGACTAAGTTGCGGACAATATATTCAACAAGTCCAATCGGGTCTGCTGTTGTCATCACGCCTCCGTAGCGACAGGCTCATTCTCTGGATTTGGTGTATTTTGCGTCTCGGCTGCCTTTTGTGTAGCTTGTGGTTTTTTATCTTTCTTTTCTTTCTTTCTTTTTTTACGCTCTGCTTTTAAGCGAGATTTTTCCGCCATAAATTGAGACCAAATGCCATGTTTAGAAAGTACGTTCTTAACGGTATCTGTAGGTTGCGCCCCCTGCTTTAACCAATAGAGGATTCTCTCTTCGTTTAAACGAACTTGCTTATCTTCGGGACTTACGGGATGATATAGACCTACAATTTCTAAAAATTTGCCATCTCGTTTATTTGCATTTGCCGCTGCCACAATTCGATAAAAAGGCCGCTTTTTAGCACCAAATCTCTGTAATCTCAATTTTACTAACATTGCGTCAGATTTAAGCTCGTAGACTGCGGGTCAATCCAAATTTTATTGTTATTCAGCGCCTTCTCGGAACACCGAGAAGGCGCTGAATTCGATTGAAAAAACAAAATTCTTCATTGTCAGGATGTAAAATAAACAAAATAAGTTCTTATGCTAGCAAAGCCTGAAATTCCACTTCAAAATCAAGATTTAGAAAATCTATCCCCGCAAGAAATTCTAAAAAAATTATATGATGTTTTCCCCGACAAAGTAGCCCTATCGATGTCATTGCAAGCCGAAGATGTAGTCCTTTTAGATATGATTGTAAAACTCGGAAAGCCGGTAAAAGTATATGCTCTCGATACGGGCAGGCTTCACGAAGCCACTTATAGGATGATGGATTCTATCCGTTATAAGTATCACATTGATTTAGAAGTTTATTTTCCAAAAGCAGAAGATGTAGAAAAACTCGTACGAGAAAAAGGGTTATACTCATTTAAAGAATCCGTAGAGAATCGAAAAGAATGTTGCTACATAAGAAAAGTGTTACCAAACAACCGAGCACTAAAAGGGATGAAGTTATGGATTACCGGCATCCGCCGCGACATGTCCGAAGACAGAAAAAACACACCTATTTTAGAATGGGACGACTCGCATCACTTATACAAAGCAGCTCCCCTTGCCAATTGGACTCGAAAACAAGTCCATGAATATGCAAAAGAAAATCATGTTCCGTACCACCCGTTGTATAATGAAGGTTATTTATCTATTGGTTGTGAGCCATGCACTCGAGCTGTGCAAGAAGGCGAAGATGAAAGAGCCGGAAGATGGTGGTGGGAGCAAGAAGGCCATAAAGAATGCGGTTTGCATTTTCATTAAAAAAATCGAACTTTTTTACATCTTTTGCGTCGAATTAACATAACACAAGGGTTAGCAGGACATGAGGGTTGGCGGGACATGGATGTTCCCGCCAAGACTCACATGGATTCGCGAAGCCCTCATAGAAAAATACGCTTGCAAGGATATGCGCATTTATTAAGGTGTCAAAATAAAAATGGGCTGTACAATGCGAAAGCTGATACAAGAACTGATGCACATCCTACAAAAAACATCACTCATATTCATTATAGCTTTTATCTCTTCTGCTTATGCATTAGAACCGGTTGCTGATAAACCGGACGGATATTCTGTGCCTGCTTTGCGATCAGAATCGGTACTAAAATCCTCTGTAGGAGTTCGCAGTTATGGCATGGGCGAAGCACAAGTTGGACGCAGTGACGACTTAAGCTCATTGTACTACAATGTAGCCGGCTTGTCCACTATGCGATATTGGGAATATGGCCTTTCTTATTCCGCCATGGGACTTGATGTCGGTGGGGTTCATGGTCTTTTAGCAGCACCCTTGCCTTATGGTACATTAGGTTTTCGCTTTTCTTTGTATTCTGTCCGCAACACCTATCAAGTAAAATATGGAAAACGAGATCATCCTGACAGAAATAAATATGCATACTTAACACAGCTTTCCTATGCTTTGCCTGTGTATCGCAAAATTTTACACACAGGCCTTACCGTAAAATATCAACAAAGTGAATTAAGCTCGGCACCGGATGCATCTCCACCTTATTACCAAGCCTATCCAAAACGAGAGCGCGGTCTTTACTTTGACTGGGGTTTTTTAGCTACGTATGATTTATCAGAATTAGAAGGCTTTTGGTTTTGGTGGCCTAAAGTATCCGCCGGTGTATCTGTGCGAAATATGCAACCAAAATTTGGCTTTGATAATGAAGCAAAAGGAATCTCACCGCAGGTAAATACTGGAATTAGTTTTTATTACAGCTATAAGTTTATGATCAATTTTGATACCATTAACGAAATTGATGAGCCAACTCGTTTCCAACTTGGTTTCGAACTATGGCCAATTTACTTTTTAGCTATTCGTAGCGGATTTATGGCATCGGATTCTCCTTTAAAGGGATTTTACTGGGGAGTAGGAATTGGTGAAAGTATTGGATCATCAAAATTCTCGTTTGAGTATGCAGGCAATGTACGAACCTACAATGAATTTCGCACTTTAACCGAAACGTATCACAGAATTGCTTTTCACCAAAGTTTTGAAAGGGTGTTTCGGTTTGTTGATTCAAAAGGAAGAAAACGACAAATTAAAATTGCACAAACCGAAAGGTATAATACCCCGCTTCAATTTGCTTATATAATTGACCCGAATGAAATTATTGATACTGCTGCTGAACTAGCAAAACAGCAAACCGATCATGAGTTAGAAAATGAAATTAAAAAAGAGCCCGACACAACAACTACTACGACAACCACGGGCGGAGAGCAAGGGGGCGAGACAGAAGAACAAAAGAAGAAAAAACGTCCTGTGATCATCCGCAAAAAAACGGTTGCTTTTTATCCCATTGTTGTGCAGCCACCGGTCGAAGATCCGGGAATAAAAGCCTTGCGTCGTGCCATTATTCGTGGTATTATTGCTCATAAAAAAATTAAACCTATGAGCGAAATTCGCTATAAGCTAAATCCACGAAAAGAAAGCGGAGAAGACCAAATTACTTACTTAAACCGACTTTGCAAATTTCATAATGTAAACATGGTAATTTTGTCTTATGGGCGCTACAACGAAGCCGATGATTCTATCACTCTAGAAATTCAATTTTACAAACGGGGTTCAAAAACGATTAACGGACTTTTAACAAAACGGCTTTACAAAGGAAATACTGAGACGAAAATTGACGAGATTAAAAACGAAGTCTTGCTGCAAATTGGCAGTATTTTAG
>RFJE01000326.1 GCA_003695005.1 Candidatus Hydrogenedentota bacterium
ACGAAATAACAAAAAAACATAATAAAAGCCTGCGAACCATCCCTTTTATTATCGGCTATATATTGCTTTCTTTTGTGTTTTTTTACAAAAAGCTCGGGGTTCCCCTTATTTTTTATATTTTCGAATCAGTTTATCTAAAGTAGATAGTAAACCTTCGATGCCTTTCTTCTTTAATATCGGCACAAATTGATTGCGGTATGTAGATGAAATGCGAATCCCTTCGATTTCCACATCATATACTTTCCATGTATTTCCACGCTTTGCTAAAAAATAATCTACTTTGGCCATTTTATGCTCATTCGTTTCCATAAGGGTGTGTACAATTGCCTTTTTCCCTTTCCGCTTGATTGTCTCTCCTTGAAAAACAACTTTGTTGTTTTGAAACTTTCCAATTTTTGACAGGTAAAAGGCTAAAATAAAATCACTGTACTTTTTAACAAAGGCTTTTCTATCGGCTTCCTTCTTAAGGGTGTATTTCCAATCCCGCTTTAAGGTAACAAGCGCTAAACCACGATGGTCAAACTTCTGCCGGTAAATATCACTAATTTGCTTTCGTTTCTGCGCAATGGATTTTTTTGATTTTAAAATCGATAGGATCTGGTTTACCGTTATTTTTAAATCCTCGAGCGGACTAGCCGATACAGCTTGTACCATCCATAAAAGAGAGAATATCACAATGAGTTTTTTCATATTACCTTTTTTTGACTCGCTTTTGCGATTGCAACTTCTTTTCGAAATTGCATCCCGATTTTTTTGGCCTCTTCGGTAATCTCAACACGTTCTTCTGGCTTCTGAAACTTGTCTAACATAGCGCCTACGATAAAATAAGGGTTTTGCTTTTCCTGCTTCGAAAGCGAAAGCTCAAAACTAGAATAATGCAGTGTTTTTTTCACCTTTTGCATAAACAATATAAAAAGCTCAATAACAAAAGAAAGTGATATATTCTCTTGCTCCGCAATTTCCTGAAAGCATTGCGCTAAACGATAATTCCCTGCCAACTGACCATAAACATAAGTCTCCATATTCTGAAGAAAACTAGCTTCTTTACCATAAGCTTCTTTTTCTTTGCTAAAACAATTATAACCTTGGCAGATTGCTTCACCATAAAACGAAAAATTTTGTGGATGTGCATAAAGCGAAATTTGTGGATGTGGACTTCCCGTAGGATGAAGCAAACAGCCAATCTTGCCTTTGGCTACAAACCCTACAAAAGGACAAACATAAATTTCTTGTGATATTTTTTGGTTCTGAATTTTCTTCTCTCCAAGCTCCCGAAAGCGTACAATATTTTCTTTTTTAGAAATATCTGTCTGTAAAAAACTTTCTGTATTTTGCTTGATCCAATGGAGAAGCTCCTCTTTACGAAAAGATAAATTGTAAATGCCACAGCAAGCGGCACAAGAAGTAGTTTTATTTTGACAGTAGCTCACAAAGCTCTAAAAAAATATCTAAACCTTCCTCTAAAATTTCTTCTTTTTGTGCATAACTAATTCGCACAGTTTTTCGATTGCGCGTAAAAATAAATCCCGGAACTAGCAGTAAAGATTTTTCCACGGCTTTCTGCAAAAATTCATCGGCATCTACAGGAATATCAGGGAATACATAAAAAGCGCCATCTGGCGCAGGAAACTTTACTTTGTTGGAAAGCTTCTTTTTTACAATTTCTCGACGGCGCTTCATTAAAGCAAGCTCTTCGGTAATAGGGGTATCTAAAGCAACTATGGCTGCATGTTGCGCCGGCGTGGGGGAGCACACAATAGAATATTGCTGCAAAGTAGCCATTTTTTGAATAATAAAATTTAAATTTTTAGGCGCAATGGCATAGCCCACACGCCACCCCGTCATAGCATGAGACTTGGAAAAACCACCGAGCACAATGGTTCTTTCGGGGAAAAATTTTGCACAAGAAACAAATTGCTCGTCATAGTCATAATCGCGGTAAATTTCATCTGAAATTAAAATGGCATTTGTGGCTTCCGCAAGCCTGCCAAGTTCTTTTAATTGCTGTTCGCTTAATATTTTTCCGGTTGGATTGGAAGGCGTTGCAAATAAAATAAATTTTAAATTTGGTTTTTTTTCAAGAAGCTCATCCACATCTTCGCGGGAAAAATTTTCTGGCAAAGTATGTAGCTTTAACTGATACTTACTTGCAAGAGCTTCGTAAATTAAGAACCATGGTTCTAAAATTAAAACTTCATCGCCTGCATTTGCCAATGTCTCAAAGAGTAAAAATAAAATAGAGGCCACTCCGGTTGATACTAAAATATTTTCCGGACTATATTCATATCCAAACTCTTTGCTGTATTTTTGTGCAAGTTTTTCCCGAAGTGGCAAAATCCCTTGCGTTTGTGAATAAGCATTTTGGTTATCCCGTACCGCGCGAATCATGGCCTCTTTAACAGGTTCGGGAACAGGAAAATCGGGTTGGCCAATGGATAAATTCAGCGGATTTTTTAACCTTGCCGCTAAATCAAAAGCCTTTCGGATTTGGGAAGTATCGATGCGTAAAATGCGGTCGGCTAAAAAATCCGCTTCCATGTTAACCCGCTAAAATAGCTTTTAAGTCCTTGGCCACAGCAGCTGCAAAAATTTGTTTTTCGCTCCCAAGACCTTTTAATGTATCGGCGCTTAACCTTTGGCTTGTTTTGCCCGGGCCAAAATCAAGTATGATAGGCACTTCTGCGTTCGAAGAGACAAAAGACATTGCCTTATCCCAATACAAAGTCGCTACCATTAAATCGTGACACATGGCCATTCCAATTTCACTATCATTTTGTAAATTTCTTCCATCGGCAAAAGAAATCACAGGAATTTGTAGATCAGAACCTTTGTAATCAAATCCAATCGCTTCTATGTCCTTTGCAAATTTTTCCTTAATTGGCTCCATTAACACACAGTGAAATGGACAGCTTGTACGTAAATAAACATATTTCATTCCTTTTTCCTCAAAAACCGATTTGTTTTTTTCATGAAAGCGAATCAGCGATTCTCGATAAGATGATAAAATCCGATTGCTAGGGGTATTGTACAAGCTTACATAAATTTTCTCTGAATCCGGTAAATCGGGATTGGCTTTTTCCACTAAATCTTCAATAAATTCATGAGACTCCCCTAACACGGCAACCATAGGGGCAGGGTCTTTGACTCCATTCGCGACACTCCGCTCCACTTCTTTTTCATCAGGGAATGGATAGGGATAAACTTCTTGCGCCCGAATCCCCATTAAAAATAAATACTGAACATACTTTGTAAGAGCATCATAATACTCTTCGCCCGATTTATTTAGTGCAAAAAAAGAAGCCATAATCAAACCTTGCGAGTGTCCGGTTGCACCTGCTGCATGTTGGATTAAACTTTCTCGACTTAAACCCTGTAAGTGCACATTTTCTACATGAGCCATTTGGGTTACCATAATCATTGGCATCGAAACTGGCGCAATGGCTAAATAGGCATCGGATGGAATACTGTCTGGATTCTCCAACCATTGGCGAATGGCTAAACCTTCTGGCAAAGCAGGTGTATCCCCCACCATTTCTAAAGTTTTTTCAATCCCTGCAATGGCTGCATTAAAAAAAGGCTTAAAATCGGGATTGTCATAATATTTATGAAGCTCCTTAAACCATGCTCCACCTTGGCCACCAAACTGAATATATAATTTTTGATGATTGTTTTCTAAATCTTGCAATAATTTAAATGGACTCATATTCTCCCCTTTATTAATTTTTATTTAGCGCCAAATATACAATCTAAGACAGCCTGTCCCGTAAGTTTTCGTTCATCGAGGTAACCCACTACCGCCATTGACAGCATGTCTTATCAAGCGGGTTTATCCCTATGCAGTCGAAGCATGCTATTTTAGATGCGTTAGAAAAAATGCGCGGTGAATTTCTTGAACAGGTTAAAAAGATTACCGAAGAGCTAGCCTTTGAACACCAAGCGGGAAAACTAGAAGAGTTAAGAATTGAATTTCTTGGAAAAAAAGGTAAACTTACACAAATACTAAAAGGCCTTGCAAGCGTAAGTCCACAAGACCGTGCAGAAATTGGTAAAGTTTCGAATCAATTAAAAGTTGAGTTTTCGAACGCATTAGAGCAAGCAAAGAGTAAAATGAAGGAAAAATACTATGCTAGCTTGCATGATGCGGAATGGATAGACATGTCCATTCCACCCGCGGCAGAACTACATCAACACTTTGGCGGTAGTGTTCATCCAATTAGCCTTACCCAAAAAAAGCTAGAAAATATTTTTACTTCTATGGGGTTTTCGATTTTAGACGGTCCGCAAGTCGAAACGGATTATTACAATTTTGGTGCTTTAAATTTTACCGATGACCATCCTGCCCGTGAAATGCAAGACACATTTTACACCGAGCAAGGGCATCTTTTAAGAACACATACTTCGGCCGTACAAGTGCGGGGGATGAAAAAATTAAAGCCCCCTATGCGAATGATTGTCCCCGGACGAGTGTTTCGATATGAAGAAGTGGATGCTTCTCATGAACATACTTTTTACCAAATGGAAGGAATGATTTTAGAAAAAGAAGTTTCTGTATCACATTTATTATACTTAATGCAAACTTTATTAAAAGAAATTTTTGAAAGTGAAGTAGAAGTTCGCTTGCGTCCTGGATATTTCCCTTTTGTAGAGCCCGGATTTGAATTGGATATGCGCTGTTTACTATGCAAAGGGGAAGGCTGCTCGGTATGTAAAAAAACTGGCTGGGTAGAAGTCCTGCCTTGCGGTTTAGTTCATCCCGAAGTTATTAAAAGCGGGGGACTAAATCCCGATGAATGGCAGGGGGCTGCTTTTGGATTAGGATTAAATCGGCTTGTTATGATGGAGCATAATATTGAAGATATTCGTTTATTTATGGGAGCTCATGTTCCCTTTTTAAGTCAGTTTAAAGAAATTTTAAATTAAGGGGAAGTATGAAACTATCTTGGAATTGGTTAAATGAATACATAGACTTAAGAAATTATCGTCCGGAAGAAATTGCCAATGTCCTCACTATGAAATCTTGTGAGGTAGAAGGCGTCGAAGAGTTTTTGCCTCATTTAGACGACATTCTCGTTGCCGAAGTAAAATCTGTAAAAAAGCATCCAAACGCAGACAAGCTAGTTATTTGCGAAGTCTTTGATGGCAAAGAAACCTTACAAATTGTAACAGGTGCACCCAATGTAGAAGATTCTAAAAAGTACCCTCTTGCGAAAATTGGGGTTACATTACCAAATGGACTTACCATGAAAAAAGCCAAATTGCGGGGAGTCGAAAGCTATGGGATGCTTTGTTCCGCCGAAGAAATTGGTCTCGAAGACTTTATCTTACCCGAGAGTCCCGAGTATGGAATTTTACCTTTACCACAGGAACTTACCGTTGGAACTTCTTTGCGAACAGCTTGGAATTTAGCTGATGTTATTTTAGACATTGATAATAAGTCGATTACACACCGGCCTGATTTATGGTCTCACTATGGGTTTGCAAGAGAGCTTTCCGCCATTTTAGATTTGCCTTTAAAAAATAGGCCCGAAGAGATTCAAATAAACTGTGCTACGTTTGAGCCGGATAAACCGATAAAAGTAGAAATGGAAAAAGGATCTGCCATTGCTTATTGTAATGCACAGTTTCGTCAGGTTCATATTCAGCCATCTTCTATATTTATGCAAGCGCGATTACTAGCTTGTGGCATGCGTCCAATTAACAATGTGGTAGATGCTTCGAATTATGTAATGCTCGCCATGGGACAACCAAACCATGCTTTTGACTTAGACAAACTAACTGGACCAATCCAAATTAATTTTTCAAAAGAGGGAGAAATTTTAAAAACATTAGACGGACAAGAGCGAAAACTTCCTGCCGGTCTTGTACTCATCCGCGATAATTCTGTTCCTGTGGCATTAGGTGGTGTAATGGGCGGCGAAACCACCGAAGTTAGTGAAGATACAAAAGAACTTTTTTTTGAAAGCGCTTGTTTTTATCGAAAAGATATTCGCAAGGCTGTATCTCAATTAGGGATTCGCACCGAAGCTAGTGCTCGTTTTGAAAAAGGTCAAACCCCTGTAAATGCCCCTATTGCCATTCGTATGTTTGCCAATTTGCTTTTAAAAACCTGTCCTTCCTTGGAAATGTCTGATATTCAAGAGCAGTATAACG
>RFJE01000327.1 GCA_003695005.1 Candidatus Hydrogenedentota bacterium
GAAATGGCTTCTTCCATACCGAATCGAAAAAAAGTGGTTATATTGATAGTTTAAGTTTATGGATTTATGAATCAGCTTTACGAGATTATGCCTTATTGCTCAAGGAAGGATACAATTTACCACAAATCTCCATTAATCTTTCTGCTCGAGAATTTACCCGATTAAACTTGACGAAAAATCTTGTTCGTTTCGGAGAGAAATTTAACATCTCCCCTTCCCGGATTACATTAGAAATTACAGAGACCAGCGTTTTTTCCAATCCAGTTGTGGCGAATAGAATTTTACAAGACCTACGGGATGCAGGTTTTCGTCTGGCTATTGATGATTTTGGGGCGGGATATGCGGGTATCTCCTATTTTAAGGAAATACCTTTTGATATAATAAAAATTGACAAGTCACTCGTGAAAGATCTACAAGAAAAAGGAGAAGACTCCATCATGCCTATTTTTGAGTCTCTTAAATTGTTGGCGAACCGGAAGAAATTAGAAATTGTTGTTGAGGGTATTGAAAGAAAATCGGAGTTAGAGGTACTCTCTAAGCTTGGATTTACTATGTTTCAGGGGTACTACTTTTTCCGACCAATGCGTCTAGCAGATTTGCGCGAAGAATTGAAGAAATAAATTAAAGACTTAAATCTCGCACAGTCTCTAAGTATACAGTTTTTGCTTTACAATCTTGACAGGTTAGAGAACACAGTCCGTGAGAGTCTGTGTTAGAGTTGACGCACAAGCTCGTGAGAGAATATTTTTTTCAGGAGGGAATATGAAAAAATTAACAAAAATATTTACATTGGCTACGTTTTTAGCGTTTTCGATTAGCGAAATTTCCGCATTTGGAATTGGCGCTTGGGGGGGCTATAATTTTACAAGTGTAAAAGGCGCTGAATGTGTTAGTGGATTTGGAAATTGTAGTTCGAGCACAGGAGGTTTAAGCTTTGGTGGTGATTTATGGATTTTAGGATTTGGTCCGGTACAACTTGGTATAACCGGTGCGTACTTACCTCTTTCTAACCTAAAATATGATCTTACACTCGGTTCCTCTACAACAAGAATTGAAGCGAGTACGGCTTATTTTACAGCTACAGGAGGGGCTCGAATTTCCATTCCTTTTGTAGGAATTTTTGTGGGTGCCGGCGTAGGCCCTGCTTTTCAAATTGCGACATTGAAATTGGGCGGAAGTACGGTACCAGTGGATTCAAAAACTGCTTTTGCATTGCAAGCTATGGTTGGAAAGGGATTTGGAATAGGACCGATTAGTATCGATGTAGCTCTTCGGTACTATCTTGTAACAGCAGAAATTCCAAGTACAGATACAAGTGGAAATTCAACTACCTCAAAAGATTCTGTCTCTAATTTTGTGCCGTCTGTTGGTGTAACATTGGCTTTCTAAACTTAAAAAGTTTTTCAGCAGGAAATTTTTCCTGCTGAAAATTCCTTTCATAAAATATTCTACTTGCAGATAGAGAATTTATTGTAAAAATATCCTATGCCTAGCGCAAAAGAAAAACTCTTAAAAAAAATGTACGACAAAATGTTGGAAATCCGGCGTTTTGAAGAAGCTGCGGCAAAAGCTTACTCAGAACGAAAAATACGGGGTTTTTGTCACTTGTATATTGGAGAAGAAGCAGTAGCAACAGGTGCTATTTTTACGTTAAACGAAAACGATTATGTAATTGCCACTTATCGGGAGCATGGCCATGCTTTAGCTCGCGGGATGGATCCGAATGCCATTATGGCAGAACTTTTTGGAAAGGAAACAGGTTGCAGTAAAGGGTTAGGTGGATCTATGCATTTGTTTGATGTCAACAAACGTTTTATGGGCGGACATGGCATTGTAGGAGGGCATGTTTCGGTTGCTGCAGGATTAGCTTTTGCGTCACAATACCAACGAAAGCGAGAAGTAACTCTTTGTTTCATGGGAGAAGGGGCTACCAACATTGGTGGATTTCATGAAGGGCTTTCTTTAGCTGCCCTGTGGAATTTGCCCGTAGTTTATATTGTAGAAAATAATTTATATGCAATGGGAACACCTGTGTATAGGTCTCAGCATACTGTGGATATTTCTCAAAAGGCAGAGGGGTATGGAATTCCGCGAGCGCGTATTGAAGGTAACGACCCCATGCTTGTGTACGAAACAGTAAAAGAAGCTGTAAATCGAGCTCGGGCTTTAGATGGACCGACTTTAATTGAGGTTATTACTTACCGCTATCGGGGACATAGTATGACAGATCCGGCTAAATACCGTTCGAAAGAAGAATTAGAAAGGTACCAAAAAAAAGATGCGATAGTACTTACTAAGAAAAAATTATTAAAAGCGGGTTATTCAGAAGAGGAATTAGAAGAAGCTGATAAAAAAGCAAAAGAAATTGCTAAGCAAGCTGTGGAATTTGCAGAAAATTCTGATTTTCCGCCTGTGTCCGATTTAGAAAAGTACGTCTATGTCTGATAAATTTGCAGTTCGTTATGTGGTTGTAGGTCGTGTCCAAGGGGTAGGCTTTCGGGATTATACTCGCAAGCAGGCCAACCGTTATGGAGTTAAAGGACAAGTACGAAATTTACCAGATGGAAATGTTGAAATTATTGCTGTGTTTGAATCCCCTGAACAGCAAAGGACATTTGAGAAAAAAATTCAGGAAGGGCCTAGACTAAGTCGTGTGCTAAGAATGGAAAAAACAGATCTTACAGGGACCGAAGTCTTGTTGTACGAGAATCAGGAAGAATTTGAAATTACTTATTAAGTGTTTCTTTTTTATACAATCCTTTATTCTCTCTTTATTGCAACATTCAGAATTTTTTCTTTTACTCATCCTCGGATAAAAGTTTTTTTTCAAATTCGTAAGAGCAAACCAGATTTTCAGGCTCTCAAGCGCCGTACTAAAAAAGGGAGGGATCTATATTGGTTCCATGCTTCTTCTGTTGGAGAGTATGAGCAGGCTCGTGCTGTTGCGTGTGTCTTAAAAGAAAAGAAGAAAAATTGTTTTATTTTTTTTACGGTTTTTTCGGACAGCGCTTATTACCAGCGCAAAGACGATCAAATTCATGATGCCTTTTTTGCTCTGCCTTTTGACTTTCCTTTTGTTATGAAAAAGTGGATTTCTCAGTTAAATCCAGCCGCAATTTTTTATGCACGATACGATGTATGGCCAAATATGGCAAGAACAGCAAAGCAGATGGATGTGCCTCAGTATTTAATTTCCGCTGCGGTTACAAAAACAAGTTCAAGATGGAAAGGCATAAGTGCTTTGTTTCACAGGAAAGTGTATTCTTTCCTAACAAAAATTTATACAATGGACTTGAATTCAGCATCTTTCTTGCAAGAGCAAAATTTACCTGCTCAATTTGCAGGAGATACTCGTTATGATGCTGTGGTGGAAAAATTGCAAAAAGAGCCCGTTAGCATTTCACGCTGGAAAAAGGATTTAGAGAAATGGATTAAGAAAGCAGAGTACTCATTATTGGCTGGATCGACTTATCCGACATCAGAAAAAATGATTTTACAGTGGATGAAGGAAAATTCTGACAGAAAAGTAATTTTAGTTCCGCACCATGTAAATCAAAATCATAGTGACGAGATAAGGCAGTTAGCGGCGAAGTTAAAAATCCCGACTTTGTTTTTTTCACAGTGGCAAAAGAAAACAGGCAGCATTCCCGAAAAAACTCGCCTTATTGTAATAGATGAAACGGGCATTTTACCTTATCTCTATTCATTGTCTATGGTAGCTTATGTCGGGGGTGGATTCGAAGGTTCGGTACATTCTCTTTTAGAGCCACTCGCAAGTCTGGCTACAATTCTTACAGGGCCTGCATTCCAAAATGCGCCAGAAGCAAATGTGCTAAAACAAAAAGGTTTCCTGTTTTCGGTTGAAAAACCAGATTCGGATTGTTTTCATACAGCTTTTAAAAAAGCCATGCGAGTCGCAAACAACAATCGGATTCCTATGGAAGAATTCTTAAAAAGCAATTTAGGCGCTTCCCGCAAAATTGTGGAAGATGTGTTAGGGCAAGGGATCGAATGATCATTGACGACGTACATGGATGTACTAGTGTCGCGGGCGCACGGATGCGCGGGAGCGACCGACGTACATGGATGTACTAGTGGCCCGCTCGCCGTTCGTGCTCGCGGGCAGGCTCTGCCCGATTGGGTAGATCCTGCCCTTTGGGTACTTCCGCGCTACGCGACGTACATGGATGGACTAGTGC
>RFJE01000328.1 GCA_003695005.1 Candidatus Hydrogenedentota bacterium
ATTATATTCCATGGCAAAAACAAAAAATTTCGTATTACCGAAACAAAGCTATGGTGTTTTTCAGGGATATTACAATCAGTTATTTGAGTGGTCTCAAGGCAAAGAAATTTCTGAGAAATTTATTGAGCAATCATTTCGGAAAATGTACAATTGGATGCGGTACTATCGAAAAAAACTAGAAAAGTACCAAAAGCAACAAAAACACTTTGCACAAAAGGAGGTGAAGTGGAATCAGAAAATTCAAAAAGTATTACGAAAACTCAAAGGCCGATTCCCTGCTTTTTACAAAGCTATTGAGGGACAACCTTTACAAAATCAAATTTTAATGATGCAGCCAGTTCACTCTATGCAAGATCGCTTGTACAGGGGAAATGTGACAGACCACTATATTGGCTATGTATTTGTTTTTAAAGGAAACATTTACGAAATTGGTTTGCCGTACACAGAATACCGAAAATTTATGCATGATCCGACTCTTGCGATGATTTGGATTTTAATGGGTGCTTCTTTTGTTATTTTATTTGGTTTTCGTTTTTTCTTTGCAGGCACCCTTGTAAATCCACTCAACCGCCTGTTAGAGGGAGTTTCTAAAGTAAACGAAGGGAATTTAAATGTGAGTGTAAAAGTAGGAGTGGAAGATGAAATTGGCTTTTTAACACGATCCTTTAATGATATGGTAATTTCTATTCGCACAGCACAAGAAAAACTGCAGGAATATGCAAATAGTTTAGAAGAAAAAGTCAAAGAAAGAACATTAGAGCTACAAAAAACATTAGAGGAAGTACAAGCCTTAAAAGTACAGCAAGATGGAGATTATTTTTTAACTTCCCGTCTTATAAACCCCTTAGGGCGTAATAATGCAACGGGAGAATTTACCAAGGTTGAATTTATAGTTAAGCAAAAAAAACATTTTCAATTTCGTAAGTGGGAAGCAGAAATTGGTGGTGATATTTGTATGGCACATACGTTGTATTTAGACGATGAGAAATACATATTTTTCTTAAATGCCGATGCTATGGGAAAATCAATCCAAGGTGCCGGAGGCGCCTTAGTTTTAGGTGCTGTAATGGAATCCATTATCCAGCGAACAAATTTAAGCAAAGAAGCTCGTCATACATCGCCGGAAAAATGGTTGTATTATACGTTTATTGAGCTACAAAAAGTGTTTGAGTCTTTTGATGGAGCTATGCTCATCTCTATGATTATGGGACTTGTCCATGATCAATCGGGATTTTTGTACTTTTTAAATGCAGAGCATCCATGGGCAGTTTTATATAGAGATGGCAGAAGTGAATTTCTAGAAAATGAGCTCGCTATCCGAAAAGTTGGCTTCATGGGCGCTGAATTTAGCTTTTCTATAAAAACATTTTCTATGGCAAAAGGAGATGCAATTTTTCTCGGATCGGACGGAAAGGACGATTTAGTTTTGCCAAATGGTACTGTAAACGAAGACGAGACTCTTTTCTTGCGGGTACTCAATGAAGCCAAAGGAGAGTTGGAGAAAATTCCCGAAGTGCTACAAAAACATGGCAAGCTAATGGATGATTTATCCGTTATGAAAATTACTTGGGAAGGTAAAGAACCCTTAAAACATTTGCCAGAGGAAGATCAAAAGAAATTACGTCGCGCTAAAAAATTGGTAAAAATCGGCGAATATGAGCAAGCTCTTTCGATTTTCAAAGCGTTACATGCTCAATATCCTGATGCGGATTTTATTGTACATGACATTGTCTATACGTTTTCGCAGAAACAAGACTATGCCCAAATGGCAGGCTATGCAATTTATGGTATGCGGGTATTTCCAGCAGATGAGGAATTAATGTATAAGGCTTCTTATGCTAGCAAGATGGCCGGAGATTACAATACCGCAGCGGATATAGGAGAAAGACTTCGCTTGCGCAATCCTACTCATTTTCGCAATTTAATTAATGTAGCGAATGTGCATTTATTATTAGGCAATTTAGATCGGGCTACACAACTGCTAGAAGAGGCAAAAGCTATCGATCCGGAAAACCCTAAAATTGAGGAACTCATGCAAGCTATTGAAAAATTATATCCGGATACGTAAATTTTTTCGTTGACAAAATCTCAATATAATAATCTCTTCTTTTTGTGATAAAAAAGTGGGTCATTGCGGTATGTATTACAACTAGTTTAATAGCACAAACAACGAATAAAGTTAAAATAGAATCTCGAAATTCAAAAAACAAAATTCAACCAAATCAAAAAGCAGGATTGCAAGAAACAAGAAAAATTTTTATTGCCTTTATCCCTGCATTAAATGCTTCGTTTTTAAAAGACCAAGCAGCAGGATTAGCGTTTGCGCCGGAAGTATGGCTACGCACGCATTATACAGTTTGGAAAACATGGGCTTCTCTTCTCGATGTAGGGTACTCACAAAGTTGGTATAAAACCAGTGTGGGGATTTTTCGTTTGGATTATATAGATTCTATTTTATGGGCAGAAAAATTTTGGCAAGTGCGACAAATAGATTACTTTGTTTCTCTAGGATTTCGTTTTTCTTATCGACTATCCGGTCTTTTAGAAAGTAATTCAAGTACTTTGTATTCCATTAAAAATCATTCTTCTGATTTCCGCTATGGGGCATCGTTGCGGGGTGGATTGCGTGCGTATGTGCAAAGAATTGTGTTTTTTAGTGAAGTCAATTTTACTTATTTTTTCTCAGATATTCTCAAACAAACCAATTCCCCCGTGGCTTCTTTTCAGGCTGATACAGCGTTTGCTATTTCTGCCCAAATGGGAGTTGGGCTTTCTATTTAGGGTAATGCCAGATGGGGTTTTTCACTTCAATCTCTGTTCGGCGGATACGGTATAAAATTCGCTTTGGATAAAAGGGAAATATTTCTATCTTGCTACTAATTTCCGAAAAAACTTCCACAAGCTTACCTTGAACTACCTGAAACCAAATTTTTTTATAAGCATAGTTCATCCGTGGAAATCGTCTTGTTGGCGTCATGACCATGGAAGAAGGAATGGTATTTTTTAAAAAGAGTCGACCAATATAAGTTTCTTGTCCACTTACTTTTGGATAGAAAAAAATAGTATTGGGATTTTGTGGCTCTTTACAAAAACGGTACTTCCCTTTTTCAGATGATAAAAAAGGATATCGGAAAGAATAAATTCTAAGCCCCCCTGTACTTGGACTGCCTTTGTAATAC
>RFJE01000329.1 GCA_003695005.1 Candidatus Hydrogenedentota bacterium
ATAAAATTCCATTTTTATGTACAAAATACAAAGCTTCTTCTGTATAAACCATAAACATATTTTGACTGATAGGGACGACTCTTACATTTTCTAATTGGCTTTTGCGAATAGGAAGAATGATTTTACTCATGAGTTTTTCGTGAAAAAAATATGCTACCACATTTTCTATATTGGAGCTTGGAGCCATAAAAAAGAACGTTCCTTGGTACACTTCCAGTGGTATTTTGCCAGGAAATTTTTCTTTGACGATGGCAATATCTTGGCATGGAAGTTTTTCTTGTTCTTTTTCCCTCATGCACCATTCTATTTTATCGCTTTGAAAATTACTTTTTTGAGAAGAAGTATAAAGAAGTGCCCCTGCTGCATTACAAGTTCCACTTTTTATGATTCGATTTTCTAAAAAATATTTCTCTGATTTTTCTGCTAAATAAGCAATGGTGCCACCTAAAAAAATGGCACAAAGGGCTGTTTGTTTTTTTGGCTGTATTAAAAATCGGTGGTAAATATGAAGAAGACCTTCTACGTCGGCAATTTTTTCTAAACTTGGATTTAAAAGATGAACCCGACTTTCATCCCCTGCTGCTGCTAAAATAACATCACCATTAGGAGAGGCTTGTAAGTAGCGAGATTCTTGCTTTTCCCAGAGTTGGTTGCCAGAGGCATCATAAAAAATGACACGGTTCCCTAATACGGGATACCATAAAAAATAGCTTCCATCTTTTGGATATGTTAAATAACCATTCGCAGGTGATTGTATTTTATATTGCTTTATGCCTTCTGCAGAAAGTTTATAAACTATATATCCATTCTCTTCTTTTTGGTGATAGGCACGTTTTGTTTGAAAGGGATACTGTCCCTGCAGTAAACCTGTTTTTAAGTTTGCAAGGAAAGAGACTTGTAAAGGAAGGGCGGGACTTACTTTTTGAACAGGTATCAAAAGCCCTGCCCAACTTAAGCCGGCAAATAATATGAGATAAAAAATTCGGCGCATTATGCGCTAACTTTTTGTTTTGCTTTCTTCTGCTTCTTTTTTTGTAAGTCTAAATAATTTCCAAATTTGTTTTGAAAATCATCATACGTATAAATAAAGTACTCATACCCTTGTTCCGTTAAAAAGAGCTGACGGTTATGCGAAAATCGTTCTTCCGCACTGTCCGAAGAAATGACGGAATAAAAGACTGCACCCGATCCATCGGACTTTGGTCTTAAAATACGCCCTAGTCTTTGTGCTTCTTCCTGCCGCGATCCAAAGGTTCCACTAATTTGGATAGCCACATTCGCATCAGGAAGGTCAATGGAAAAATTTGCCACTTTCGATACTACCAATGCCTGAATTTTCTTTTCTCGAAATTGCGCATACAAGTTGGATCGTTCGGCCAGTGGTGTTTTTCCTGTAATGAGTGGTAAATTAAATTTAGAAGCTACCTTTTGCAACTGATTTAAATACTGACCAATAATTAAAACTTGGTCGTTTTTATGGTGTTCGAGCAAAGTTCCAATCACCCGCATTTTGACAGGATTTTCGGAAGAAAGCCTAAATTTTTCACGGTCATCTGCTACCGAGTACATGCCCCGCATTAAAGATCGCATTGGAACCCGAATTTCTACACATTTCGCTTCAGCAATCCAGCTTTGCTTTTCTAACTCTTTCCAAGGAACTTCATATTTTTTCGGCCCTATCAGCGAAAAAACATCTTCTTCCAGACCATCTTCGCGAACAAGAGTGGCTGTAAGCCCTAGTCTTCGTTTTGCCTGTAACTCACTTGTCATGCGAAATACAGGAGCCGGCAATAAGTGAACTTCATCATAAATAATAAAGCCCCAATTATTCGCCGAAAAAATGTGAAAGTGTGTAAAATCCCCCCCTTTCTTTTTCCGGTGTGTAATAATATTATAAGTCGCGATGGTTATTGGCCTTATTTCTTTTTTATCCCCAGAATATTCCCCAATATCTTCGGCGGGAATGTCTGTTTTATCTAAAATTTCATCTCGCCATTGGCGTATAGAAAGAGTATTGGTTACTAAAATCAAAGTTTGAGCGCCCACTGCATGCATGGCACCAATGCCCACAATGGTCTTACCTGCCCCACATGGCAAAACGACAACACCTGATCCGCCCTCTACAGAGCCATCTTGGTAAAAGGCATCAATGGAAGCACGCTGATAGTCTCGTATTTGAAAAGGCTTGCCACTTTTGCAGGTTTTGCGTAAATTAAACTTATATTCATTGCCTTGCTCATAGCCAGCAATATCTTCCACAGGAAAGCCAATTTTAATTAAAGCTTGTTTAATGTGCCCTCGAAAGCCACTTTTTACATACAGGCTATTTTTATCTTTTCTACCTTCGATAAACTCTTGAACTTTTTTATTGCGCAAAATTTCCCGCAAATAATTTGGTTCCTTTGTGGTTAAAACAAGCTCGCCTTTTTCATCTCGTTGGAGCTTTAGTTTTCCATAGCGAGAAACTTGCGTAACGATTTCGGCATTTAAGCTTTGGGGAAGCGGATATTTGGAATATTTATACAATTCATCAATAATTTCTTCAGCTGTCATTTTACTCGCCGCAGCATTCCAAATAGAAAGAGGGGTTATCCGATACGTGTGCAGGTATTCGGGTGATTTTTCTAGTTCTGCAAAACGGCTAATAGAATCCCGACATTCTTCGTATTTTGGATGATCCACTTCAAGAAGTAACGTCCTATCTGATTGTACAATTAGTGGTTTTTCGTCCCAATCACTCATATTTTTTCCTTTTTACTCAATCTCGGGGGTTTTTCTATTTGGCATACAACCCGACAACTAATTTACACAAATTTTTCAAAATTGGCCACTTTTTGTAAGCAAAAACAGCAATTCTAGGTGAAGCACAAAACGCTTTTCAAACTGAATAATCTAAAAAAGATGGAGTATGAGTCAGATACCGGAAGATTTGCAGTATACAGAAGAGCATGAATGGGTTCAATTTACTTCGGAAGACGAAGTTGTTGTTGGCATTACGGATTATGCACAAGACTCTCTAGGAGACATTGTCTTTGTGGAATTGCCCGAGGCCAATAGCGAAGTAGAAAAAGGAAGTAGCGTTGCTACCATCGAATCTGTTAAAGCGGTTTCGGATATTTATGCCCCTTTAAGCGGCACCATTACGGCAGTCAATGAAGCAGTAACTTCTGACCCAGGAATTATTAATAAATCCCCATATGAAGAGGGTTGGCTTTTTAAGATAAAAGTAAGTAATCCAGCTGAAAAAGAGGAGTTACTAACTGCGGAAGCCTATAAAAATCATATTGAATCATTAAGTTCGTAAGGCAAAACCTTCCGCAAGTTTTACATTGTCTGCAGTAAAGAATAATCCTGCCCAAAATATTTTTTTAGGGAATGTTGGAATATCAGGGATTTGTAAATAGCCTACGGAAACTTTCGGTATATACAGGTGTTGGTATACGCCATGTTCATTTTCCCAATACAACGAGAAATGAGAAATATTTTTCTCAAAGTAGAAAATTAAGCTTTGCTTAAAATGCATTACTAAAAAAACATCTTCTGCGGAAGTCCGAAAAGAGATATTTTCCGATCGGAAGAAAAATGTTTTTGTATCATTTGGTGAATAGTAATTTCCGGAGGCTGAATGCATATAAAATGGTCTTGCATAATGGCTTTTATATTCCATGCAAATCGAAGACCAAATGATATCATCCTCTGAAGAAGTTTTTAAGCCAACAAGAGAACTTACATTCTTAAAAAAACTTTTCGAGACGTATGGTTTATATTGGTTTAAATG
>RFJE01000330.1 GCA_003695005.1 Candidatus Hydrogenedentota bacterium
ATACTACGCAGCCAAAGAATGTCACGAACTAATAAAGCAATGGTAATGAGTATGTATGATAAATTGATAAAAAATACGCGAGTATCAATACCTAAATAAAGTTCAATCCAATCCACAGTACAATGCGCACAGCTAAAAACGACATGTCTAGTAAAAAAGATATGAAAAAATTTTTTCTTGCCATGACTTCAACGTTTGCTAATCAGGGATATGGAAAAAAATTTCGTACAAGAGTTTTTTGACGAGATTGCTAAAAGTCTGCGGGAATTAACCCGAGATTTAGACACCGATAAACGCAGTATTGAATATAACTTGCGCAGTTTTATGGAAGATGGCTTTGATATCCGAAGTCCAAAATTTGATTTTGTACGAGACAATATTGAGAAAATCACAAACAAGGTTGCAAATTTTCGCGATGATGTGGCTAAGAAAGTAGAGGAAGTGAAAGCAAAAGTGGCCGGCGAGTTTGCTTTTGAAGCACCCGATAAAGAGTTGGAAGATCTTAGCAAAAAAATCGAAGAACTTAGAAATGTAATTGATGAAGCTATACAGGCACAACAAGAAGCACAAAAGAGAGAACAAGAAGATCAAGAAGAACCATAATGAAAAAAGCATTTATTGCCGGAAAGCATGGAAAAATTTTGTATCCGCTTACCCTTGCGCTTGGTAAGCCAGTCATTAAAATTTTACAAAATATTACAGAAATTAATCCAGAGCCAGCACTCATTGAAAAACTAAAAAGTAGCAAAGATAAAAGACTTCTTGTCATTGCCAATCACCCTTCCACAGCTGAGCCACCCCTTACTACGTATTTAGGGGAAATTGCAGGATACCCATTTTACTTTCTTGCTTCGCGTCAGGTTTTTGAATGGGAGCATGGATTGATTGGCCAATTTATTCAAAGACTCGGGGCATACAGTGTAATTGCAGGGATTCCCGACAAAGATAGCATTGAATTTACAAAATCGATATTAGCAAAACCAAATGGTAAACTGGTTATTTACCCCGAAGGCGAACCAACGAGTGGTGAAAATGATACTTTAATGCCATTTCAGCCTGGAGTGTCACAACTGAGTTTTTGGGCAATGGATAAGATCATGAAAGAAGATGCAAATGGGGATATTGAAATTTTACCAATTTTTTTTCGTTATGCCTTTTTAGCGGATGAAGCAAAACTTCATAAAAAATGGGGTTCTCGCCTTAAGAAATTAGAAAAGAAATTAAGCATTACCCCGCGTCATGATGGGCTTGTAAGGCGAACGCTAACGATTGCGAGAATTTTATTAGAGCAATTAGAGGCGAAAAATCATATTGTTCCGGAGAAGCAAGACTATAATTATCGTATTGGGCGAGTTCGTCATGCTTTATTAAATGCAGTGGCCGACAAACTTGGCTTACCCCCTTTGCCAAATGATATGAATGCCATCTTAAAATTTCGGAAAGTATTTTCGCGGATTGAGTTATACATGATTGGGCATATCGATCCAAAATGGCCAAAGCTATCCAAACAAGAAATTGATTGGTGCTTTAAGGCTTCCGTACGAGCTTTTGATTATATTATCATGCATCGAGATCATCTTTTAAACAATCCAACTTATGAAAAAATCGATGAGTGGCTAACCCGGTTTGAATCGTTTGTACTGCGTAAAAAGCCACGTGCTCTCGGAGGCGTTCCGAGTGTACTTCCCCGTAAAGCTTGGATTTTAATGGGCACACCCTTTTCCTTAAAAGAATACTACACTAAAGACCGCAAAAAAAGAAGAGAAGCCACGGCTCATTTAACAACCCGCTTACGCGAAGAACTAACAGAATTGCTCGAGAAAACTTCGTCTTATACGCATCCTTATCCATTACAGGAAGGTGAGCTCGATAATTTAATATAAGAAAACCTTGTCAGCGAGTACGCAGCGCGTACATTGGCTTATGAGAGTATTTTTTAGTTTTGTTTTAACATTATTTTTACTTACAAGTTCCGCTTGCGGTGGGGATAAAGTTGCTGAATTTAAAGGCGGTTCTATTTCTAAACAAGAGTTGGAAAAAAATGCGCAAATGCAGCTTTACCAACTTAAGAAGCAAGAATACGAAATAAAAAAACAAGCTCTTGATAAACTGTTAGAAAAAAAACTCTTACGTATGGAAGCAAATGCCAAAGGAGTGAGTGTTGACCAACTTCTCGAAGATTTGTATAAAAAACAATATCAGGAAACCCCGGAAGAACAAAGAAGGCAATATTACGAAGCAAATAAAGATAGAATTGGGCGCAGTTACGAAGAAGTAAAAGAAGACTTAAAAAGTGGGTTTGAGCAACACAATAAAAATGAAATTAAGAAAAATTATATTGAGTCTCTAAAAAAGAAGTATAATGTTCAGATTTATTTAGAAGAGCCAAGACCACCAAAAATTCAAATTGATACAGATGATGATCCCTTTTGGGGAAATCCAAATGCAAAAGTAGTAGTGGTCGAATTCTCGGATTTTCAATGCCCTTTTTGTAAAAGAATGCAAAAAGATATTCAGCGAATTAGGGCTGAATACAAAGATAAAATCAAATGGGTGTTTCGAGATTTTCCACTTCCCTTTCACCAGCTAGCTATGCAAGCTCATATTGCTGCAAACTGTGCTTTAGAGCAAAATCGGTATTGGGATATGCAACAAGCTTTATTCCAATTAAATCCGAATTTAAGCAAGGAAAATATTTTAACCACAGCTAGACATTTAGGTCTAGATGTGGCAAGGCTAGAAAATTGCATGAAAGACCCCGATGGGAAAATCCGTGCAGAAATTCAGCATGATATGGAATATGGCCAGCAAGTGGGAGTTCGAGGAACGCCAACTATTTTCATTAATGGGGAATATGTTAGTGGAGTAAGGCCTTATCCTGTACTAAAACAAATGATTGAGTCTGCTCTATCGCAGTGAGCTTAACCATTACGATTTTAGGAAGTGGTACTTCTACAGGGGTTCCGATTATTGGCTGTCCCTGTCCCGTCTGCAACTCAAACGATCCAAAAAATAAAAGGTTGCGTGCTAGTATTTTTGTTCAATCCAAGAATACTTCCTTAGTAGTAGATACAGGCCCTGATTTCCGTTACCAAATGATTCGAGAGAACATCAATACACTCGATGCTGTTTTATACACCCATATTCATTATGACCATGTCGGTGGCTTTGACGATATCCGTCCTTTTAGCTATCGTCGCAAATCCCCGTTTCCTTGCTACGCGGATTCATACACCATTGAGCAAATGAAAACCCGCCATCCTTATATCGAAAGTACCGAAAACTATTCTTCGAGTCGTCCACAAGTTAATTTTATTCCCCTGCAAGAAAAAAATGGAATGATGCAACCATTTACCATAGGAGACATCCAAATTCAACCAATTAAAATGCTGCATGTAAAAGATATTTCTTTAAGGAGTTACGGCTATGTTTTTAATCGGCAAGTTGGATACCTTACAGACTTTAAAGAGATTGATAAAAA
>RFJE01000331.1 GCA_003695005.1 Candidatus Hydrogenedentota bacterium
CCTAATATACTCGCCATCCCTGCTGTTGTATTAAACCATTCCATACTTTATTATATACAAAATTATAAAAAACGGCCAAAAAAATCACAATAATGCATTTTCTAGCGAAAAGGAAAGGAAATTCGATAAGCAAAATAATTTAATTTCCATAGACTCGTAATTTTTATTGCGTTATAAGATACTGTCATATCTCGTTTTTTAGGCTGACTTAAGCCTTTTAAGTATGCATATAGCGACATGCCTGTAAAAAATAAAGTACTGATAAGAGCAATGTTCGCAAGTCGATCATAAGAATTTTGTAAGCTTTGGCTTTGTGCAATTTGGCTAGCTGTTGGATTGACCTCTCGAGCTAGCTTTTCTTTCTCTTTTTCCCGCAAAATAAAAAAGAAAGTTCCCGTGGCAAAAGAAGCTAACCCTGATCCAACCGAAATGTAAAATAAAGAAGAGCACGAGATACTCTGAAACAAACAACCTGTATTTTGAAGAAAAGAAGATAAAGGTTTTGTTGGAATCCTTTTTTTAGCGGATGTTGCTTTTCGATAGTCAGGATGATTCAGCTGAATTAAAACGGTTTGCTTTGCTTTTATCTGAATTTCTTTTTGCAAAACAATCACTCTTGTATTTGCTTTTTGTTTTAATGTTTCTGCATAGACTACAAGAGAATATGGACCCGAAAAAAAGGGGATTTTATTTAAAGGTGCTTCTCCTAAATAAAAGCCATTTAAAAAAACAGAATAGCGATTTTGAGAGTCCTGTGGAATTTGCACAGACAAATAGCCTGTTTTTTCGCCACTTAAATACTTGCGAATTTTTCCTGCAATCCTTTGCAATGTTCCCCGCAATGCATTTTCGGGAATGACTTTATTTATTTGTAAGGCATCTTCCGCAGGTTTTACAACTACAATAAAAACTTTAAGAAAACCACTCATGGAAGCAGGCTCTATTTTTTTCCACATACAAACTGAATACAATACGCATAATTTTGATAGCTGCGTACTATTTTCTTCTGCAAGGGCTAATTTCATATTTGGCGAGAGTGCTTGGGTTCGCGTCACTAAAGAAACAGTTTGCTTAAAAAATTTTTTTTGAAATGGAATCTTCTCTCTAGAAGCAGGATGAAGCAAAACTTCCTGCCAAGGAACTTCTTTTAGGAAAGCTTTCTTTTGAATTGTTAGCGAATCTTGCAATAAAGCATCTACAATGCTTCCGACATATTTTTTTTGTTCCGATAAACGTAAATAGGAAGGGTATTGAATAAAAGGAATTTGTTTTATAGGTTTTACAAAAAGAGTTTCTGCATTGATTGCCGAGACAAAAAGCAGAAAAAAAGATAGAAACTTCACTGGCCTAAAATTTTATCAATTACTGCTAATAGACGCTCGGGGGTAAATGGTTTTACAATAAAGTCTTTAGCTCCCTTTTCAATCGCTTCTACAATTAAATTTTGCTGACCTAATGCAGAGCACATGACGACATTTGCATTTGGGTCAATTTCTAAAATTTTTTGTAAAGCCTCTAAACCATTGACTTCTGGCATCGTAATATCCATTAAAACAATATCTGGTTTTGTTTGCACATAGTTCTCAATAGCTTCCTGACCATTGGAAGCATCGGCCACCACCTCATGTCCGTGTTTTTCTAAAATATCCCGCTGAACAACCTTAATAAACGCTAGGTCATCCACTATCATGATTCTTGCCATAAGGCAGTTTATACACAAGAAAGTGCCTGTCAACTCTAACATTACTAGCCTTTCCAATCCATGGCTAAAATAGCAATGTCGTCTTCCGGATCTGTGTTGTTGGCAGAAGTTACTTTTTCAAAAAGTTGATTGCAAAATACGGAGACGGGCTCATTTGCATAGCGATCTAAATACTCACAAACAATGTTTTCGCCATATTCTTCTCCTTGGTTATTGCGAGCTTCTATTACTCCATCGGTAAAGCAAACTAATCGATCACCATGCTGCAATTTTCCATTCATAACCCTTCTTGAAACGCGAATATAATCTGATATGATTCCACCCGCAGGCTTTATGCGCTCGACTCCTCCGTTATGCCGTTTAATAAAAAAAGGTAAATGGCCTGCACTTGCTGCGGAAAATTCACTATTGTCTAAATGAATGCAAAAGACTTGAGCTGTTAAAAAATTACCATCTAGCTTATCTCTCATCCTATCTTCAATATCTTTTAAAGTTTGAACAGGATCTTCTATGGTGTATCTCCAAGTCATGAGCGAAATTTTTACCATGGAAGCTAATAAAGCAGAAGGAACACCGTGACCGGAAACATCACATAGAAAAAGTCCTAATTTATCATCATGAACTAAAATATCTAAAAAATCGCCCCCAATTTGCATCATGGGTTTGTACAAGTAATAAACTTCCGCATTATGTAAGATAGGTAAATCTTTAGGAAGCAACGCATGTTGGATGGAGCGTGCCATTTGGATTTGGTTCTCTAATTCTTCTTGTTGCTTTAAAATAACAGCGGTTCTTTCCCGAACTTTTTCTTCTAAACGGCGATTAATTTCATCCTGCAGTTTCTGGATTTCTTTGGATTGTTCTAAAAGCTTTTCTTTTGCTGCAATTTCCTTATTCTTCAAAATGTTAATTTGGTTTGCCAGTGCTAAAGATAAAAGGGTTACTTCTATTCCTGAACCAATTAACATCACATGGTTAAAGAAAAGGTTATTTGGTAAAAGTCCATATACTTCAAAAATCATTAAAAAGGAACTCACTAAAAAAAATGACCAAGCAACTAAATAATACTTTGCATTCATTTCTTTTTTGCGATACGCATAAACTCCAAATGCAATTAACAAAATACAAAAAAGGGCCGCTGTTACGGAAAGTAGCATTGCACTTTTCCCCGAAAAATCACAAAGGGAATATACAAGCTGTACTATGGCCAAAAATGACATGAAATAAATCCATTTTTGCATTCTTTGTTCTTTTAAGTTTAAAAATTCTCGTGTAAATAAAAGAGCAAAAATGAACAAAAATCCAAACAATCCCCGAATGGAATGTAAGCTCCACCATGTTGAAAATGGCCAAAGGTATTGAGCAGCATAACCCGTATAACTTAGTTGGCATAATAAATGAGAAAGTACATATAAACTATAATATAAGTAACTTTTTTCTCGAATTTCTACGAATAAGAATAAATTATATAAAAACATGATAATCATAATCCCCGAAAAAATACCATAAATAAGGTTATCCTGTTCTGTAAAATGGGCAAAATGAGAGGGATTGAGGAGTGCTGCTTTATACCGGATGGCTGTACCGGATTGAATCTGAATTAAAAAAATAGTTTTTCCTTTTGGCAGGGATATGGGAAAGACAATATGGCGGTTTTGGATTTGTCGCTTATGTATAGGAACTTCAAGGCCATTAATTTGATAATCTACCAACTTCGAATTATGATAAAGCCAGAGCTGTACCCTTTGTAAAATAGGATAATCAAATACAAGTAATTTTGTTTGTTGTGCATCCGTTAAAAAACTTCCTCGAAACCAAACCGCAGCATTGTGGTAGCCTAAGTTTTGTGTCTTGCTATGAAGTTTTTGAAAGTTCTTACTTTTGATTAAATTTTTAGGCTGATATTTTAGTGCGGGATCTAATAAGTATTCCATACAAGAGGTAATGTCTGCTTTTGCTGCTTGCTGGTAGCTTATGCAATCTGTGGCAAATAAAAGGGAAGTTGTAAAAAGCCATAAGCATGCAATTTTCACTAAGTACAGTTTTGAAAAGCAAAGTCCCGTTTCAAGAAAATTAAAATTGGAATAAAAACAGCGATACGTCGTTTCGCCGTATCGCTGTAACCGAATTAATAATAGGGCAAAAAGTCTCCCTCACCTTTTTCCCGGAAAAGGGTAAGGGATGCTCAAGCAGTCCTCAACCGCACCAAATGAAAATTTGGTGCGGGGTGCTGTAAACACCCTGTTTGCAAGAGTCTGTGCGACAGTTGGAGCACAGACTCGACAGCCTCGTGCTTTACTACCAATTTA
>RFJE01000034.1 GCA_003695005.1 Candidatus Hydrogenedentota bacterium
GATCCTTAAAGAAAGTCTTAATTCCAAGAATATGGTTTTCCCCTTCTTTAAACATTTGCTTTTCTTCGGTAGAAATTAATTATCCTGGAAGTTTAATTAAGGATACTTGGTAAAAGGAGTAATCAATGAAAGTAAAAATTATAAAATACGGTTTAATAAGTTTAGCAGCGGTTTTACTCAGTAGCGGATTAACAGCTCGATTACAAACTCCTATTGGGGATGATGTCGATGCAATGGAGCTTCGATCTATAGTAGTAGAAGGATGGGAAAAACAACCATGGGAAGCTACTACGTATCCCCCACCTCCTTTAAGTAAAGTGGAAGTCAATTTAGTTACCGGAAAACCTAAAAATCTTGGGTTTGATAAATCAGATGTTAAATCTATGGGACTTCGGTTTAGCTTTGTTTATCCCGGGTATAATAAAGTGACTTTAACTCCCCCTAAAGATAAAATCGTGGAAAGACCAATTGGCCAGCTCGATAAAGACAATAAGCCTATTGTTAGAAAAATTCGAGGTATTGAACTTCCGGGGAAAGTTAAGGCTGTTAGTGTATGGGTATTAGGTCGAGCCAATGAATATACTTTAGAAGGCTGGATTGAAGACTGGACTGGCGATACTCATATTTACCATTTTGGATCGCTTGATTTTGTAGGCTGGAGGCCATTAACCATCCAGATCCCCGAGTCGGTGCCACAAGATATTGACTCTTATCCACAAACAAAAACTCTAGTTTTTAAAAAGTTTGTAATTCGGAGTACTCCAGAAACTTCTATGGAGCCGGTTGTGCTTTTCTTTGACTCTTTAAAAGTTCTTACCGATATGTACGATGTATATTTTGATGGAGCTGACTTAGATTTTGATGCAAAAGACAGAGAATATAAGGAACGCTTAAAAAAATATGCAGACCAGTTAAGAAAATACTCCTCCGCTGGTAATAAATAACCACATAAATCCCTCACCTTATACAATATAGGTGAGGGACAGCGTTTGCGGTGTTTCGCCGCAAAAGCTATTCATGAATTAACTTTTCCTTTGCGCATTGACTTCTTCTTTCATTTTGCCCCATGGCATTACAGTGTGGTATTGTTGGATTACCGAACGTAGGCAAATCAACCATTTTTAATGCACTTACGAAAACCCATGGTGCGGAAGCAGCCAACTACCCTTTCTGCACAATTGACCCGAATGTCGGGGTTGTTACTGTCCCCGATGAAAGATTTACTTGGCTTGTAGAAAACATTAAGCCTAAATCAGCTATTCCAGCTAGTGTGGAGTTTGTCGATATTGCAGGATTAGTGAAAGGCGCTTCGCAAGGGGAAGGTTTAGGCAATCAATTTTTGTCTCATATTCGGCAAGTGGACGCGATTTTACACATTGTCCGCTGCTTTGAAGATGAAAACATTTCTCATGTTCATGGTGAAGTCAATCCCGAAGAAGATATTGCCGTGATTGAGCTAGAGCTCATTTTTGCCGATTTAGAAGTTGCCCGAAAACGATACGAGGGCTTAAAGAAAAAAATCAAGGGTGGAGACAAAGAAGCAAAAAGTATTGCGGAAGTTTTAGAAAAGGTAATTCCCCATTTAGAAAAAAATCAACCGGCCATATCTCTCGACTTAAACAAAGAGGAAAAAAAGCTTATTAAGGATTTAAACTTATTAACCTTGAAGCCGGTACTGTTTGTTGGCAATGTAGAGGAAGCTTATGCCGCTACACCGGAACAGTCCGTTTTATTCCAAAAGCTCTTACAAGCTGCCCAAAAAAGAGGTGTTGACGCAGTAGCAGTATCTGGTAAAATTGAGCAAGAAATTTCGCAATTAGAAGGAGAAGAAGAGATCATGTTCTTACAGGAGCTCGGACTCAAGGAATCGGGATTAAACCGCGTAATCCGGAAAGCTTATGATCTTTTAGGGTATATTACTTTTTTTACAGCAGGAGAGCCGGAAGTTCGAGCTTGGAACATTGTAAAGGGTACGCTAGCCCCACAAGCTGCTGGAGTGATTCACTCGGATATAGAAAGAGGTTTTATCCGTGCCGAAGTTACCTCTTTTGAAGATGTAAAAAAATACGGTGGCTTAAAAGCAGCACAAGAAGCAGGCAAAATGCGTCTAGAAGGGAAAGAGTACGAAGTACAGGATGGTGATGTTATTTATTTTCGATTTGCGGTATGAAATCATTGAAATTTAGAAAAACGAAAATTATTTGTACCATTGGCCCTGCGACATCGGACTATGAAGTTTTAAAAAAATTGCAGCAAGCCGGCATGAACATTGCTAGGTTAAACATGTCGCATGGTGACCATAAACTACATGGTGATGTAATCCGTAAGATTCGCACATTGAACCGAAATACGCGCGACCCCATTGCAATTTTAGTCGATACACAAGGCCCGGAAATTCGCACAGGCAATTTAGAAAAAGATTTTACTTTAAATGTAGGGGATGAAATAGACATTGCTGTTGGTGGCGGCGACGAGATTGAAACAAAGAGTACCATTGTGGTAAATTATGCTGATATGGTTAAGGACTTATCCCCGGGAGATCAAATTTCCGTGGATAATGGATTAATTAATTTAGAAGTCATTGAAAAATCACCGTTTGGTTTACGTTGCCGTGTAAAGGAAGGGGGAGTTATGAAATCCCGACGGCATATTAACTTGCCGGGCATTCGAGTGAACTTGCCTGCCATTACATCGAAAGACGAAGAAGATATTCGCTTTGCCATTGAACAAGAAGCGGATTTTATTGCACTTTCTTTTGTTCGCAGTGCCACGGATATTGAAGAGTGCAAAAGGATTATTGCTCGGCATAAAGGCCATGCACAAGTTATTGCAAAAATTGAGGATAAGTTTGGTGTGGAAAATATGGAAGAAATTATTGATGCCGCTTACGGCGTTATGGTAGCTCGAGGCGATTTAGGTGTGGAAGTTCCCATTGAAGAGCTA
>RFJE01000332.1 GCA_003695005.1 Candidatus Hydrogenedentota bacterium
CAGTTGATTGTGAACTATAAGAAAACTGCATTATGTAGGCCTTCTTAAAAAAGTTATGATACTCCGACAATTCATTTTTACATTACATACTTTGCAAAAAAGTTTACTGCATTTTTTCCTGTAATTTGCTCAATTTCTTTAGTATGAAAGCCTACTTTTTGAAGAGAGTTTTCTAAATTTTGCCAACCTGTAATATCTCGCATATCCGTAGGCCCGAAAATATAGCCATCAAAATCTGTACCAATGGCTACTTTCTCTACTCCAATTTTATCGGCAAAATAAGCAGCAGTTTCTGCCATGGCTAAAGTCGAAGCTCGAAGCTTACCAACTAAATACAAAGGATATGCAATTACTCCGACGAGGCCATCTCGCTTCTTTATTTCGTCTAAAACCCAATCAGGGATATTCCGCTCAATATTATGAAATTTTCGTGCACCCGTGTGTGTACATAAAATAGGCCCGTTGTAAGAGCGAATAAAATCAGCATAAGCTTTATCCGATAAATGCGCTGTATCAGGTAATACGGAATATTTTTCCATACTCCGAAGTAACATTTTGCCAAGCGGGGTAATCCCTTGTTTTGTAAATACCGAAGTATGACAGGGATTAGCAATGCCATTCGGTACAAAATGTGTTAGTGTAATATAAAATAATCCCTGTCTCTTAAAATACTCAATGCGAGGGATTTGCCTTTCTAGAGAATGAGCTCCTTCCATACTTAAAAACGCTGCTCTTTTGCCTTGTTTTAAGATGCGGGCAAGCTCTTTCCCATTTAACGCAATTTCATAAGCTCCTTTTGTTTGGATGATTAACTCGTGAAAAAGTTGGATTTGCTTTTGCGCTTGTTGGAAGTGCTTTTTTACAGGTAAAAACCGTGGTAAAGTATAAATTGTAAAAGAAACACCCCGAATATCAGCTTCCATTAAACGGGGAATGTCTATTTGGTTGCGGAGTGGATTCCAGAATTTAGGCGGTTTCCTTTTACGCACTAAATTCTTATGAAAAAGCGCTATATTAATTAAAGCATGAGAATGGATATCGACTCGCATTATCGTTTACGACGCCGGCTCGATCGACGCTTTGAAGCCCCCCCTGCAGTATGTTTGGCTTTTTTACTTTCCGATCCTGTTTTTGGCGGCGGCGCTGCTAAAACAGCGGCAGGCTCTTGCAAAGCATCCCTTACGCCATAGCTTTGTGTTCCGGCATGCTGCGCTTCTCCAACCAATTCATACTCTTCGGGAATTTCTTCAAAAATAGGCCCTTCGACCTCCACTTTAAAGAGAAACTCTGTAATGTCTTGTTTAATGCTCATAAGCATATCTTCGAACATCTGAAAAGACTGAAAACGATATTCTACAATAGGATCTTTTGCAGCATAGCCGGAAGTCCATACACCTTCGCGTAAGTGATCCAATGCATACAAGTGATCTTTCCATTTTTGGTCAATCACTTGCAAGGCAATCATTTTTTCTAGAATGTTAAAGTTTTGATCGCCTGCTTGTTCTCGTTTTTCATGGTATTTTTTAAGAACAGCATCCACTGCTTTTTCTACAATTTGCTCCGGCTTTAAAGAAGCAATTTCATCTTCAGTGAGCTGAAAGTCAATTTCAAATTCTGTTTTCATCCATTCCGACAAGCCTTCTGTATCCCATTCACTGTAACGCCTACCGGGTAAAAAGGTTTGCACCGTTGCTTCCACGGCTTCTCGAATAAAGTCTTGAATTAAGTCGGATACAGACTCATTTTTAAGAATTTCACGACGAATGGAATAAATATAATTTCTTTGTGTATTCATTACATCGTCATATTCTAACAAGTGCTTGCGAATTTCAAAGTTATGGCTTTCGACCCTTTTTTGTGCTCTTTCAATAGCTTTTGTAACCATTTTATGCTCGAGAGCTTCGCCTTCTTCCATGCCAAGTCTTTGCATGATCGGTGCAATCCGATCCGAACCAAAAATGCGCATCAAGTCATCTTCGAGCGATAAATAAAATCGAGAAGATCCGGGATCTCCCTGACGACCAGCTCGACCTCGCAACTGGTTATCAATTCGTCTTGATTCATGACGCTCCGAACCAATAATGTGAAGGCCACCTAGCTCGCGTACCCCTTCGCCTAAAACAATGTCTGTACCACGACCTGCCATATTCGTCGCAATGGTAACTCTTCCTTTTTGGCCGGCTTCTTTAATAATTTCTGCTTCTTTCTCGTGATACTTTGCATTTAAAACTGCATGTGGAATTCCCTTTTGTTTTAAAAGCGCACTTAACTTTTCCGAATTTTCAATGGAAACGGTTCCGAGCAAAACAGGCTGTCCCCGCAAATAACACTCTTTTACTTCTTCGGCAATAGCATTAAACTTTTCTTTTACGGTTCTGTAAACTTTATCGGGATAATCAATCCTAGCAAGGGGTTTATTGGTTGGCAACACAACTACTTCTAAATTATAAATTTTCTTAAATTCTTCTGCTTCGGTATCCGCAGTTCCCGTCATCCCTGCTAATTTCTCGTACATCCTAAAATAATTTTGAAATGTGATAGTAGCGAGGGTTTGGTTTTCTTGCTTAATCGGTACATGCTCTTTGGCTTCAAGAGCTTGGTGAAGTCCATCGCTATAGCGACGACCTTCCATTAAACGGCCTGTAAATTCATCCACAATAATTACTTCGCCATTTTGCACAACGTAGTCGACATCTCTTTCAAACAGTTTATGTGCTTTTAGAGCCTGGTGAACATGATGGACTAAATCGACATTTTGCGGGCTGTATAAATTATCCACGCCTAATAATTTTTCTACTTTCGCAATCCCTGTTTCTGTTAATAGGACATTGCGTGCTTTTTCGTCCACTTCATAATCTACTTTATCTTCAAGTTTTGGAATGATTTTATCGACACGGGGGTAAATGCTTGTATCTTCTTCGGCCGGACCGCTAATGATAAGTGGAGTTCTTGCTTCATCAATTAAAATGGAATCGACTTCATCTACAATGGCATAGTGATGTCCACGTTGTACCATGAAAGATTCATGTTCCACCATGTTATCACGTAAGTAGTCAAAACCAAATTCATTGTTTGTGCCATACGTAATATCCGCATTGTATGCTTTTTTCCTTTCTTCGTGAGACATGTTAGATAAAATGGACCCGACGGATAAACCAAGAAAATTATAAATAGGGCCCATCCATTCGGCATCCCGTTTTGCAAGGTAGTCGTTTACTGTAACAACATGAACCCCTTTTCCGGAAAGAGCATTTAAGTAAACTGGCAAAGTTGCTACGAGAGTTTTTCCTTCCCCTGTTTTCATCTCTGCAATTTTACCTTGGTGCAACACAATCCCCCCCATAAGTTGTACATCAAAGTGACGCATCCCTAATGTACGTTTTGCAGTTTCTCGCACCACAGCAAATGCTTCAGGAAGGATATCATCCTCGGTTTCGCCGGCTTCTAGTCGTCTTTTAAATTCAGCGGTTTTTGCTTTTAAGTCTTCGTCCGACAATGCAGATATTTTTTCTTCTAATGCATTGATGGCATCTACAATGGGACGCATTTTTTTAATATCGCGCTCATATTTTGAACCGAAAAAGAATTTTAAAAGTCCTTGTATCATGCCTTCACGAAAAGGAAAGAAAGTTAGGCTGTAAAGTAAAAATGCGCATTCAGCGATACCAGCAATTCTCGGTGAAGGGAAAAAAGGCCTGCTCGGCGCAGTTCCGCAGTCCCTCACCTTTTGCGAATGCAAAAGGTGAGGGAGGAGGA
>RFJE01000333.1 GCA_003695005.1 Candidatus Hydrogenedentota bacterium
ATTATATATAATACCTCATGACAAGAACATTTTTCCACAATTATATAGCCGCTACCCTTCAAGTATTTACAAAAAAGTTTACGCTATGTTTGCTTTTTTGCAGTTGAAATTATGAAGTTTGTACAAGCGACACAAATGCCTGTTTTTACAGCCAAGGAAGATCCAAAAGATGCCACAGTTGCCTCTCATCGGTTGTTGGTGCGAGCAGGCATTATTCGGAAGCAAGCAAGTGGATTTTATATTTGGTTACCTTTTGGTTGGAAGCTTCATCGGCAATTAGAGCAGATTATTCGTGAAGAAATGGATAAGTCCGGTGCAGTAGAAGTACACTTACCGATTTTAACGACAGCAGATTTATGGAAAGAATCCGGACGTTTTAACCTGATGGGCCCAGAAATGATGCGAGTAAAAGATAGGCATGAAAATGAATTTGTGCTTGCGCCAACCCATGAAGAAGCCATTACAGATTTAGCGCGTAGTTTTCTGCAATCATATAAGCAGTTACCAATGAACTTGTATCAGATTGGAACAAAGTTTCGAGATGAAATCCGACCTCGCTTTGGCTTAATTCGTTGCCGTGAATTTGTGATGAAAGATGCATACTCTTTTCACTTAACAGACAATTCATTAGATGAAACATACCAAGTGATGAGATCCACATATCGAAAAATTTTTGAAAGAGTTGGCTTAGAAACCATTCCAGTGGAAGCAGATTCCGGCAATATGGGGGGTAGTGATAGTGAAGAATTTATGGTGGCTTCGGAAATTGGGGAAGAAACTCTGCTGTTATGTAATGACCAAGAAAACTGTGGTTATCGATCGAATGTGGAAAAAACTCCTGTTGTAGAATCTCTATCAGAAAAGGAATCGAAGAAAGAAGTTCCGAATTATGAGGAAGTGCTTACACCTAACAAAAAAAGTATAGAAGAGGTTGCTGATTTTTTAAACGTAAAAGTTACCGATATCATGAAAGCTGTTGTTTTTTCCAATGAAAATTCCTTAGTTGTTGCTTTTATACCCGGCGAGCGAGAAGCAAATCTTGCCAAGATCCAAAATGCTTCGGGCGAAAATAATTTAGAGCCTGCTTTAGAAGATGAAATTCAAGATTTGTTACAAATGCCTGCTGGCTTTATTGGACCTATCGGATTTAAGGATAAGCTAAACAGTGAGAAAGGTAAAAAGATAATCGTTTTATATGACGAAAAAATACTTAAGCGGAGCCCTTTGGTTTGTGGTGCGGGCAAACGGGATGCTCATTTAAAAAATGTTGTGCCGGGTAGAGATTTTCCAATGCCCGAAAAGAAACTTGATTTAAGCTTAGCGAAAGAAGGAGACTTATGCCCTCGCTGTCAAAAAAATACCTTAAGAGCTACTCGTGGAATTGAAGTCGGGCATATTTTTAAATTAGGCAAAAAATACACAGAGAGTTTAGGGTTAACGGTTTTAGATGAAAATGGAAAGCCGATTACTCCAACCATGGGATGCTATGGAATTGGACTTGGTAGAACCATTGCCACGGTGGTAGAACAAAATCATGATGATAAGGGAATTGTTTGGCCAAAGAATTTTAGTCCTTTCCAAATTTACTGGATAGATTTATTAAAAGAAGAAGTACATAAAGAGCAAGCTTTCAGTTTGGCAAAGAAAATCTCAAATCATTATAGTATTTATTTCGATAACCGAAAAGAACGGCCGGGAGTAAAATTTAATGATGCAGATTTAATTGGATTTCCTTTGCAAATTATATCCGGAAAAAGCTTTGCACAAGAAAAAAAATTGGAAGTAAAAATTCGCAAGACAGGAGAAAAAAAGATCTTGACGGAAGATGAGCTTTTAGGGGAGAATGGTTTTTTAAGGGACTTTTTTCGAGGTCACGAATGAATTGGAAAGCTTGGATACCAAACTCATTGTCTTTAGGAAATTTAAGTTTTGGCTTTCTTTCTATGATCCTTGCTTCCAAGGATTATGCTTTTGTAGACATGCCAACTCACCAAGTTCATTTGTTATGTGGAGTTTTTATTATTCTAGCTGCTCTTTTTGATGGATTAGATGGCCCAATGGCTAGACTCTTAAAAGTAGAATCTGCTTTAGGGGAACAATTAGATTCTCTTGCGGATTTAACTACCTTTGGTTTAGCGCCAGCTTTTTTAATGTATCGTATGTACTTTCATTCGTGGGAAAATGAGATTTTAGGTTTTTTATTTCCCACAGGAATGGTGATTGCTCTTATTTACCCTATTTGCGCTGCATATCGATTAGCTCGCTTTAATGTTTCGCATGATCCAAATTCTTTTACAGGGTTACCATCACCTATTGCTGGAATTTTTATTGCTATTATCCCCATTGCTTTTAACGGGAATCCGCCATTATTACCTCCTGCCTTTGCCACAGCATTATTTTTACTAATGGCAATTTTAATGGTGAGTAATATTGAATACTCCAAACCCCAACGAACTGTGAAAGAAAAACTTACTTTTGTACGCGTCCTTTTATTTTTACTAATTCTGATTGGTTTGATTCTAACTTTAAAGTGGAATTGGGTGATGCTAGCGGTTTTATTACTTTATATTTTTTCGGGAATTGTGCGAGCAGCGATTGACTTATTTCAGAAAATTCGAGTTTAAAGTAAAATTAAAATTCCTCGTAGGATGAAGATAAATATAGTCCAAACATGAAGCGCTAGTAAAATTCTTGCTTTTAAGCCTGTCTCTGCCGCAGTAACAATCACTATCCAAAGAGCGGGATATAGCCATAACAAGCCACTCATGGCAAAGTTCGTGGCCTCTTTTAGCATATCTAAAATGGGGGGAAGTGGCTTTTGCAAAATGGATAAGATCGTTTCTTGCAAAACTCCATACCAAAAGCCACAAACCATTAAAAATAAAAGAAATGCAATGATTTTATTCGCAATAGAAATACTTTTACTAGCAAATAAAAAAGGCAGTACAATTACGGCGACAAGGATGGGGAAGAGAAGCTCTGTTGCCACGCTAAAGACCATTTCCATGCAAGACGCATGGCGACAAGTACACTTTTTATATCATACTCTCCTTTTTGGGCTTGGAGATATGCTGTACCGTGGTCGGGAGAAACTCGCATTTTAGGTAAGTTCAACGTGATATTGACTCCCGAAAAGCCGGATATCATTTTAAATGGGATTAAGCCTTGGTCATGATATTGAGCAAGTACTACATCATAATCTTTATAATTCATAAAAAAGCTATCGGCAGGAAAAGGTCCTTCTATAGCAAGGTTCTGTTTTTGTAAAAACAAGATTTTTTCCCGTAGGAAGTCTTCTTCTTTTCCTAAAGCCCCTCCTTCGCCCGCATGTGGATTTAATGCTAGCATGGCAATTTTTAATTTTTTGCGCTTTAATGTTTCTAGTTGGAGTAGTGCTTTTGCAATGGCTGGATATGGCACTTGGTAAATGGCTTCGGGTACTTTAGCAATAGGAATATGCTCGGTTAACGGTATAATGGAAAGTTTAGAATGATGCATACACATTACACCATTTTGATGATAAGTTTTGGATAGCTCTGCTGTATGGCCTGTAAAATTTTTTCCCGTTTTAGAAATCCACTCTTTTGAAACAGGCAGGGTCAATAAAGCACAGTTTGGCAAACCTTGCCACAAATATAAGCATTGTTTAAAGTAAATATACGATCGAAGAGCAGCATGAACATTAGGCTTGCCAAGCTCAAAAGAATTGTGTCCTAGCGCTAAAAAAATTGGTTTTTGCTTTCTTGGGTTTCGTTTTGATAAAAATAAAGATAATTCTTTCACAGTGAATTTTTTTCCGGATATAGGCAACACTTCAAAATATCGAGAAATCCATTTCTCATCAGACTTTAAAAGATCTCCGACGACAATGAAATATTTTAAAAGATTTTGTTCTTTTTCTTTTAAGTAAACTCTTTTATTTTCTATAATCTCTTTTAAAATAGGCCAACCAATACCAGCAGGGTCTCCCATACTACATAATAATAGGGGGTTGGCCTTCATCAAAGGCTTTTGGAATTAACGCGATCGAGATTTCGCAGTTTCTGGAAATAAAGTCGATTCTTTTAAGTTATCTTTTGCATATTCCGCTTCAATAATATCACGAGCGGAAGTTTTTAGATCATGCGCAATAATGCAACGTCCTTCTAAAATTACACCATTTTGGATAATGAGTTCTGGTGTACGAATATCTCCTAAAATTTTAGCCGTTGGTAATAACATAACCCGATTTCTCGCTGTAATATTTCCAATCACCACTCCTTCTACAATTACAGAATTTGCTGTAATATTCGTATTCACTTTACCCGTAACACCAATATAAAGTTGCTCTGCTTTTAAGTCTTTTCCTTCAAATTTCCCATCAATCTTTAGAGATCCATTAATAATAAATTTTCCGGTAAAATAACTGTTTGGTCCGATGATAGAGTTAGTTACTTCTTGTGAGTTTTTTACTAATGCCATATTCAACCTTCCTTAAAGCTTATTGCCATTGGCCTGAATTTTTACACACTGTCAAATCCGTTTTCACCTCTATTGAGGGATGACGGTCGAGGCTTGGCAGGAATATTTATAACTCACAAATTCCGAGCATGCCATCAGGTAATAAACAGAAAAGCAATTGACAAAAGAACACATACAAGGAAGCTGGCTTATGCGAGTAATAGCAAAAATTTTTATTATCAGCTTAATTGTTGGCTTTCTTTCTTTTCCAATCAGTGCTAAAAAGTATGTTTTAAAATATGGTACTATTGCACCGAAGGGAACGGCGTGGGCACGTAACATTAATAAGTTTCGGCAAGAAGTTGCTAAAAAAACCAACAAAGAAGTAAAAATTAAAATTTACTTTGGTGGTGTTGCCGGTGATGAGCGTACTATGGTGCGAAAACTAAAATCAGGAAATTTAGACATTGGATCTTTTACAGGAATTGGTTTAGGGATGATTGTGCCTGAAAGTCGCGTGATAGAAATTCCTACTTTGTTTAAAAATTACAAACAAGTTGATAGAGCCATTAAAGTAATGTATCCTGAATGGGAAAAAAAGTTTCGAAAAAAAGGTTTTGAATTGATTGGTTGGGCCGAAACTGGTTTCATTTACTTAATGGCAAAGAGACCAGGTAAAAAAATAGATGATTTAAAAGGAATGAAGGTTTGGATGCCAAGTGGGGATTAATTAACAAAAACTGTTATTAAAGAATTAGGCCTTGTTCCGATTCCACTAGGTATTGAATCTGTTTTAACACAATTACAGCTTGGAGGGCTCGATGCTGTGTATGCACCACCTTCGGCTGCTATTGGCTTGCAGTGGTATCGTCATGTGAAGTATATATTAGATTATCCGATTGCAATGTCCACAGCGGCTACCATTATGAGTAAAAAAAGTTATGAAAAATTACCCGAAGAGTATCGTAAAATTGTAAAAGAAACTTCCGAAGAATATAATGCGAAGTTAATTAAACTAATTC
>RFJE01000334.1 GCA_003695005.1 Candidatus Hydrogenedentota bacterium
AATTGTTCGTCCTCCATCCTGTCGGCCGTATCCTCACTACGATTTTTCCGCGACGTCCATGGATGGACTAGTGCCGCGGGCGCATGGATGCGCAGGAGCGGCCGACCCCCCGAGGTTTTCTGTAAGAATAAGGTTATTGTACGTTTTCCGTCCCGTCAACCGTCTCATCACTGCGCGTCCTACGCGACGTACATGGATGGACTAGTGCCGCGGGCACACGGATGCGACATAACGCTGCATAACTATGCAGGTGGCCACGCGGTGCACGAATCCGACATAATCCTGCGTAACTATGCAGGTGGCCACGCGGTGCAGGGCGCAGGAGCTGTAAAAGCTAGCAATTTAAAAGTGTATCAGTAATATTACCGAGAATTATCATCTTTTTCCTATTCTGCTGCCAATTGGATGGCCGCTCCCTCACCATCACTAGCGAAAGGCTGAGGGGAGAAGGGAGCCTTTTTTCCCTATTTTTAATTCAAGTACATTGGTTCTCGGCGAAACGCCGAGAACCAATGTTATTCAATAGTTTTCATCCCTGGTTGTTTTGCAGAAACTAAAGCCGCCATATTTCCATGCGGATGCTTATTTTCGTACATAAGCTGATGTGCAAGTGGGATTTCATCAAACTTAAATGTTTTAGAAAGACAGGGATCTACTTTTCCTTCTATTACTAAATCATTCAGTCCTTTTGCTTGATCATCATTGGCAAAGTGAGAACCTTGCAATCTTTTTTGGTGCATCCAATGGTAACGCAAATCCACTGTTGCATTGTAGCCAGTTGTACCCGCACAAATAACAACCATGCCCCCACGATCAACAACATAGCAAGAAGTTGGAATCGTTGCTTCTCCAGGATGTTCAAAAACAATGCGAGGATTTTTTCTTTCGCCTAAAATATCCCAAATGGCTTTGCCAAACTTACGAACCCCTTCTAGCCACTTAGCATAATTTTCTTTATCTTTCCAATGAGGTAACATTCCCCAATGATCAAATTCTTTCCGGTTGATAACACCCACAGCACCAAGCTTTTTGCAGTATTCTTCTTTGGACATATCTCCTACCACAGCAATCGGAATACCACCGGCGGCTTTTACAATTTGGATGGCCATGGATCCTAGACCACCGGCACCGCCCCAAATTAAAACAACATCACCTTCTCGGACGGTATGCTCAGGAAAGCCATGTAGCATTCGGTAAGCAGTCGCACCTACTAGCATGTAAGACGCAGCTTCTTCCCATGTTAAATCTTTAGGCTTTGGTAAAAGTTGGTGGGCTTGAACCCTTGTAAATTGAGCAAAGCTCCCGTAGTTAATTTCATACCCCCAAATACGATTGGAAGGTGCAACAATTGGATCCACTCCTGCTTTAATGGCAGGATCATCTTCGTCCCACCAACCACAATGAACGACCACTTCATCACCAACTTTAACGTTTTTTACATTTTTTCCTACCTTATAAACAATTCCAGAAGCATCGCTTCCACCAATGTGAAAACCAATCCCATCCTTATTTTTTTCATGATACTTAACCATATCCACAGGAATACCAAGCGCAGCCCATACATTATTGTAATTGATTCCAGCTGCCATTACTAATACAAGGCATTCGTTATCCTTTATTTCCGGCACATCCATTTGTTCAATTTGAAAAGCATTCTTTGGTTCACCATAACGATCTTGCCGAATTACTTGCGCATACATTTTTGGTGGAACTTCCCCTAGTGGTGGAATTTCACCAATTTCATAAATCTCTTTTGCCATATTGACTCCTTATACTGTTTTGTGGCGAACATTTTTAAACTTTACTTACCCCGTCAAGCGAGCGAGTATCCTCATTGTTCGGGAATTAACAGCGATTCTCGGCGAAACGCCGAGAATCGCTGAATTAACATCAAAAACAGGGAAAAAAGGCCTGCTCGTGCTCAAACAGTCCTCCCCCTCACCAAATTTTCAATTTGGCGAGGGGTGCGGAACTGCGCCGAGCAGGCCTTTTTTCCCTTCACCGAGAATTGCTGGGGAATTAAGTATTTGCTTTGTAATTTGCTTGGCTAAAGTAGACTTTCCTGCTTGTCGCGGGCCTAAAATACATACAGCTGGACTAATGCTTAATTTGTACAAAATTTCACTTTCTGCTTGCCTTGGTTTATAACTTTGCATATTGGAAGTCTAGGTTCCAATATGCAAAGTTATTGTCTAGAGCAATTTCAGTATCAGCAATTTTCAGTTGAGGTCAATACCGGTGGCACGTCTAAAAATTAATTTAGTTCTGCCAAGCTGAATCTCATCAAAATCATTGAGTTTTTTAGGACGAAGCAATTTTTTACCATTTAAGTAAACTCCATTTTCCGAAAGCATGTCGTACAAAATAAAACCATTTTTAGTCCGCACAATGCGAGCATGCACAGCCGAAACCGTAGGATCTTCTAACACAATGGAATTTTCGTCCGAATACCCAATGTTGACTGTATCCCAAACCAGTTTGTATTTACGACCCGTATGCGGTCCTTCTTTTTCCACAAGATAACCATGGAAATAACCTAATGGCGGAGCTTCCCTATCAAACCAACGTTTTTTTTCAGGAAAACTTTTTTTAAGAACAGGCTCTTCTTCCGGCATTACAAGCGGTGCTTTTATTTCCGGCGCATTGACCTCTACATTGACCTTTGGCTTTTTCGCAAGAAGAGTAATTAAAATAAAAAGCAGCAGTAGAAAAAAAGCTCCGACAATGTATAATAAATAACGCTCATCCGAAAACAACTTGTTAGCTACAAAGGAAGCCTTATCCTGCACAGGCAAAGAAAAACTAGCACTGTCTTGTCCCGAAACACCGTCATAATTTACAGTTACGGTTACAGAAGATAAAATTTTGTGTGATCGCTTTAAAACTTTACCCGTGCTGTCTGCAAGAGACTCATACTCCACTAAATAAGTCTTTTGTAAAATTTCATTGATTAAACTTAAAATTTTAGAAAACTCTTCCGACTGCGCAGTATGATATACTTTTCCGCCACTTGCCATGGAAATGCGAATCATCTTCTTTAGCTTTTTTTTGTGGCCTGTCCCTACAACAAACACAGGAACAGGAAAACGATTCAGTTCACGCAAAATATCTTCTGCTGTCATTACAGATCCTTCGTCGTGACCATCGGTAAACACCACAATAGCGGAACGCAACTTTTGCACCTTTGCAGCATGAGCAATGGATTCATAAAGTGCATCGTGCAAAAGAGTCTTACTTCCGTTCCTTTTAATTTTCTCAATACAAGAAATAAGTTTTTCTTTGCTTTTTGTAAAATCACAAACTCGGGTAACTTTATCTTCAAATGCAGTTACCGATAAAGAATCATCTCGATTTAATTTTGATATAAATTCCCGTATTGCTTTTTGCTGCTGTTTAAAATCCTTTTCCGAGAGAGATTTCGAAGCATCTACTAAAAGAGTAATAAACCTCGGTGAAATGTATTTTTGTGTCGGCTCAAAAGTAAACTCCCGAACTGGCCAACCATTCTCGCGAACACTAATGGAATCTTTTGTAATGCCAACTAATGGCAATACTTTGGCAATGGAAACTTCTAGCTTGATTTTCGGGAACTGCGCAGGGTCAATATGTAAGATGCGAACAGGTTTTTCTGCATAAACAAACGAAATAACAAAAAAACATAATAAAAGCCTGCGAACCATCCCTTTTATTATCGGCTATATATTGCTTTCTTTTGTGTTTTTTTACAAAAAGCTCGGGG
>RFJE01000335.1 GCA_003695005.1 Candidatus Hydrogenedentota bacterium
ATACTATTTCTTGTGAATCAAATTAACATCGGAAAAGTGCAATTATCTGAGCACGTACCAGAAAAAGAGCGCTTATCGAAAGATGCAATTCGAGATTTATTCCGTAGAAAATCTGTCCATGTTACAAACCAGCGTTTAGAGATGGCTTATCTTTTGCTCAATCGTCGCTTTCATTTTACTGCAGAAGAAGCCAATAGAATTATTAACGAGAAATTTCCAAAAGTATCCCGTTCCACTGTTTTTAATATCTTATCCTTATTTACCAAAATTGGTTTTTTAAAAAAATTAGAAATTCACTCGGGATTTACTGTTTATGATTCCAATATGGAAGATCACCACCATTTTGTAGAGCAAGATACAGGGGAAGTTAGGGATATTTTAACCGATCAAAAAATTCAAACAAAAATTGAAAAAGAAATTCGGAAAATTTTAGCTCATACTGACCCCGATATTGTGCCTGAAAGTATTGAAATTATTATCCGAGGCAAAAAGAAAACTTCGAAACCACAAGCATCTTAATGTCTTCTTTTGAAGAGGTTTACCAAAAGGCCATCTCGCTGTTATCGAGAAGACAGCATAGTGTGTTTGAACTCAAACAAAAGTTGCTAAAAAGGAAATTTCCCCCTGTTGTTGTGGATTCCGTGATTGAAAAATTACTCGAACAAAAGTATCTTAATGACGAAGAGTATGCTCGCATGGTGGTGCGATACTATTTCCATAAAGGGAATTACTATATTCGACAAAAACTTAAATATGCACGTGTCGAGAGTAGTATCATCGAAGTTGTGCTGCCAGACATGGAAGATGAGCTAAAACGTTGCCTTGAAGTAGCACAACGAAAAAAAGCAATCCTTGCAAAGCGCAATCCATCTACAGAGAAACAAACCAAAGAAAAATTGTACCGATTTTTAGCTTCGCGTGGTTTTACTCCTGTTACGATCCAAAAAACTATAGCTCTTCTTTTAGAGTCTGGATTACTTTAAGAGCAGCTGGATGAAAATATATTTTCTTACGTCTTGCCGTTTTTTTAATAAAACCAATATCTAAATCTGTCCATTTTTCGTGACTCATAATCAGCTCAACTTCATTTTGCACAATGGTATTAATGATTGTTTTTACTGCCGAAGAAGATAAATTAGCTGAACCAATTAAAGCAGATTCCACAGCTAACGTGGTTACTTTCTTACTTTGCCAAGGATACATATTAGCACGGATTTTAATCCGAGAGTATGCCCCCCCTCGACGAACAAAAGCTCTTAACTCGCCCGCTGTAAAAGATAAAAGATGGAAATTTGCATTTTTACTTTCCTTTGCTAAAAAAGAAATTGGTGCACCTCCAATTAAAATAACAGCATCTAAAGAACCATTTTTCAACTTCGAGACAGCAGACTTAGAAGGACTTGTATCTTTTTGAATAGAGTCATATAATCCTAATTTTTTTAATATTGTGGAAGCTGTGGCATAAGTACCTGACCCTAACGTACCAATGTTTACCTTTGTTCCTTTCAAATCTGATATTTTTTGAATATTTTTCTTTGCCAAAATATGAACTTCTTCTCGGTAAATGGGTAAGAGAATTTTGACATTCTTTTTTACCTTCCGGTTGGCAATGGCTTCATGAATTAGAACATCTAGCTGCGCAAAACCTAAATCGGCTTGCCCTTTTTCAATTAAAGAAATATTTTCTCCCGAACCTCGTGTCTCTATGATTTTTAAGCTGAGTCCTGGCAGACGATTTAATGTCCGTGCCATTTGGTTGTAAGTACCACCAAAATAACCGGAAGCAAACCGAAGTCTGCCTAGCCCCCAAAGAGCACCTGCCAAAAAAATAACAAGGGAAAAGAAAATTGTTTGTTTTCGAGTCATATTATATTATCGGCAAATTTTACATTTTCTTTGCTATAATGTTTGGATCACTTCTAAAGCTGTTTTATGAAAATAAGTACTGTGTTTTGTAGCAACTTCTTTTACATATTGCCTCGTCATTTGCTTCCATTTTGGATGATACGATTCAAATTTCGATTGATTATCAAAAATAGCCTGAATGATTTTTTTAACATACTTTGGCTTAATATCATTACGAACAATTAAAACTGAATCTACAGCAACGGTAGGCGTATCTGCATTTAGCCATGGATAATTCTTTTTCTTTAAAACAGCAGGCCGATACGGCAACCCCCGATTTACAAGCTTTTGTACCATGCTGCTAGAAATAGGAACAGCATGAATCATCTCTCCTGCACTCGCTGGCAGTGAGCTTAACATTTCGACAGGTTGGCCTGATACCACAAACATGGCATCAATTTTTCTCTTTAGCACGAGTTGCTGCAATGCAATATATGGTGGCAACTGCTGAATATCCACCTGATCGTCCCGAATGCCAGCGGCTTCTAGTAAAATCATGGAAGTTCCCTGTGTTCCAGAATCCTTTTGTCCTACAGAAACCGTCTTAGAATTTAAACCTTCGATAGAAGAAATCGATTTCTCGGCTAACAGGTGAACCTCTTCTGCATAAATTGGCAAAAGAACTTTTACACGCTGTTTGATCGTCGCATCATTCCGTGCCATGTTAATCATAATATCCAGCTGTGCCATTCCAAAATCGGCTTTTCGCTTTGCAATCGCCTCAATATTTAAGCGAGAACCTTTTGTTGTCCTGACATCAAATTTTAAACCTGGAATTTTATTTAAAGACAAACCAATTTTATAGTATGTCCCACCTTGGAACCCCGCCACAAAGCGAAGAGGTTTTTTTTTCTTTGCCGATAAGAAAAAAACTCCTGCGGCAAAAAGGATAAGGGAAAAGAACCATACAAGCTTTTTCATACCCTACTCTGCAGGTAAGAGTTTAACTGTCAACAATGATTTGTGCCAAAACACGAAGTATCCAAAAAGATAAACTTAAAAAAGGTACAAAAGGAATTGCTGTTTTTTTACCCTTGTCTTTTGTTTCTTCTCCCTTTAGAAAAATGAGATAGAATAAAATGCCTAAAGTCGAAGCTAACGGTATAAAAAAAAGCTGTACCTTGACTGGGAATGATAGCAAATAAGCAAATACCACAGGAGCGTCTCCTTCTCCCATCGACCCTGGTTTTACTTTTGCAAGAATGTAAAAAATAACAAACCATGCAAGTGGTTGGATGAGTCTTGCTAAAAAAGATATGTCGAAGATCCCAAAATAAGAATGGCTAATAACAACTTCTAGTACGGATACTATCACTAAAAGAAGAATGGCAAAAACTGGAATTTGCTGCATTTTGGCATCTAACCAAGATAAAAAAATGCTCAAGATAAAGAACAAGCTTGTGGTAATCAGCGGATAAGAAGAAAATAGACAAAGAAAAATGCCTAGCAAAAATGAAGCAAGCTCTCCATAAAAGTGCCTTTTGGCAATCACACCATCACAATAACGACATTTCCCTTTCCGAAGCCAATAACTAAAAATTGGAATTAAATCTATTGCCAGAAGAGACCGAGAACAATTTTCACAAACAGATCGACCTTTCCATAAAAAGCTAAATTTATTTTGAATTTCTTTACGCCTTTTCGAGAAAAAAGCAAGATAAAAGCGATAAGCTAAAACATCAGAAAATGAATAT
>RFJE01000336.1 GCA_003695005.1 Candidatus Hydrogenedentota bacterium
AAGAAAATTGTAAAAGTAGACGATAACATAAAGGTGAATCGAATTATCCGACAATACTATTTTCAGAAAGATTACAAAAAGACAATTGAAGAGCTATTCCCATATTTACATTCTTCTTCTAAAAAAGCAAGAGCGAAAGCGTTATTTTATACAGCCTTATCTTACATACAACTGAAAAAATACGACAAAGCATTAGATTATTTAGTGCACCCTTTAACCGTAAAGGCTTATGGAAAGCGTGCAAAATTTTGGTATAAGCGAGCAGTGGAGAAGTTAAAATGAAAGGACTAACAATTGCAATGGGATTTATTATACTTTTTGTAGGATCATCCCTTTTATTTTTAAATCAGGAAATCTTTCAAAAAAATGGCGAAGCTCTTGCTATGCTTCGTAAAGGGAAAATTTATATAGAGCAAGAAACCCCCGAAGCTGTAAAAAAAGCCCTTTCTCAATTTGCAGATGTCGTGGCTAAATTTCCAAACTCACAAGCTGCCAAAGAAGCTCTTTTTTACATCGGAGAAGCGTATGAAAAATTAGGCATGCGAGATTTAGCTCTTGCGAAATACCGGAGCTTATTAAGCCAAGAACTTTCAGAGAAACAAAAAAAGTTAGTAAAGTTTAAAATTGCAAAACTAGATATTTTAAGACATTATAGTGAAGAAGGGGTTAGTTCATTATTGAATTTGCTTACCAATACCACGGATCCAAAACTGCGATCGGAAATTTATTATGAACTCGGAAAGTATTACGCCAAGCAGGGAAATTATGTAAAGGCTGTAAAAAACTTACGGATTGCTCTAACCGAAAATCCCCAAAATCGAGCTGCGCTTTTAGAGTTAGCCAAGGCTTATAAAAAGCAAGGAAAAGACGAAGAGTCTTTCCATATTTACGAAGAATATTTATCTCTTGCTGGAGCAATTGATACAAACCAATCAAAAATATCCCAAGAATATGCAGGAAGCATCTTAAAAAAAGGGCTTGCGGCTATTGCATCTAAAAACTATCCCGAGGCAAAACGTTTATTTCATAAACTCATTGAAAAGTTTCCAACTTCCAAAGAAGCAGAAGAAGCAAGATACTATCTTGGAAATTTAGAGTTAGAATCGGGAAATTTAAAAGAAGCCATCCGGTACTTTAATCAAGTCATTGAAAAAATGCCGAATATAAAAGATGCATCCGCGTATCTAAAAAAAGGAGAAGCTCTTTACAAGTTAGAGGAATATCCACGAGCAGCTGCTGTCTTTCAATTTGTTATCGATCATTATCCGAATACCCAGTATGCTAAACTTGCAAAAGAATGGCAGCAAGAAGTGGAAAATGCCATTGCAGAAAATTCTTCTCTTATAAGTGAAGAAAATAATTCTAAAACCGAAAATACAGAACCACAAGCGAAACAAAATAATTCTGAAAGTATAGATGAAGTTATCGAAGAGCCACATTTAGAAGACGGAGAAACGATATCGCCATAAGTTACTGTGTGCTCTGTAGAGCCAGTTTTTGAGCTTGCTTTAAGCGAAATTTAATTCTTGTAACGGATACCTTATTATAAATAGGATCTTGTGGAAATTGCAAAAGAAGTTTATATTGTTCTACCGCTGTGGCATACATTTGTGCAAAAAAGGCTGCTTCGGCATAATAGTAATGAAGTTCTTTGTTATAGGGTTTCGAAGTATCCACGGATCGAAAATAAAGAGTGGCTTCGTAATAGCGACGTAATTTTAGTTCCACCTTTCCAAGTCCAATTAAGGCATTGTTAAATCCATCATCATAGCGAAGAGCATCTAAATATCTTTTTTTTGCGTCCATAAGACGACCTTGTTCTAGTAGTAAATCCCCTAGAGCGGTTAAAGAATCTAAATGATAGGGATTATGCCGATATGAGAGTTTATAGTAGTGCTCGGCTGCATCATAATCACCCATTCTTTGGTACGACAAGGCAATATAATAGTAATTATTCCAATAGCCAGGCACTAAATTTCTTGCCATTTTAAATTGTAATAAAGCTTCTTTGTGTTTTTTGATCCGTAAATACACTTTGCCTAAATTAAAACGGGCCGGAAAAAATTGTCTATCTTTTTGAGTAACTTGTTTTAAAATTTCAGCTGCCCGATCATAATCGTTAGCCATAATAAAAATTAAAGCTTCGTTGTTCGTTTTCGAAGCTAAATCTTTTCCAGTTGCCCATAGCCACCCACCTTGTGTACGAACCATAGCTTTTGGACTTTTTGCATTTAAGAATCTATCGATTCTATCGGGTTTAAGCGATTTACGAAACTCGCGAAATTCTGGAGGATGACGGGGGATAATTCCGCTAATCCCATAAACGAGAAAAGGGATACTTAATAGGAGTGCAAATTTCCCCATTCTGATTCCATTATCGGCATTTCTACTTTTGCGCCTAATAAGCGGGAGCATTTTTCTGCATACTCTTTAGCAGCTTGCAAAGAAATGGCAGCATCTTCATGTTCGAATGTACCTAGATAAAGGAATAAGTTCTTTTTTCCCCATACGGCATGTACAACGGTTGAAATTGTATGAGATCCATAATGAGAAAATGTAATTTTTGTAATAGCTTCACCGTCATAATTTTCTTGCTTGCGAAAAAAAATACCAGTGTAGTGA
>RFJE01000337.1 GCA_003695005.1 Candidatus Hydrogenedentota bacterium
ATCCTGATGTAACAGTCGAAGAACTGTTACTGAGTCGTCCCCTAGGGGAGTCGAACCCCTGTTGCAGGAATGAAAATCCTGAGTCCTAACCACTAGACGAAGGGGACCTTTATTTTTGCGCCGAGGCGCTTGAGGCGCCCGGGACTCGAACCCGGGACCCACTGCTTAAAAGGCAGTTGCTCTACCAACTGAGCTAGCGCCTCAGGCAATCGGTGCCGTTTCAGTGAGGCATTTTTTTTACGCTAGACATTGCGTCAATTTTTTTTGCTAGTGTAGATGTAAATTTTGAAGAGGGTTGCCGGGACATGGATGTTCCCGCCAACCCTCGAAATAGTAATTTTTAGTTTAATGCCTGTATTACAGGTGATGGGTAGTGTTATGATATGAAAAAAAGCTTTCTACTCATTTTATTTCTGTGGTATTTGCCAAGCTATGCCATTGGTATGAGCATACCTATTCAGTGGTATTTTCAAAGTCAAGAGAAGAGAATTGCTATTTCGATGCCGGGCAGGTTGTCTCAGTCTAAAATTCAGCCGCAATCTCCCATTATTCAGGTGGTTGGTGTATTTTCCTTAAAACAAATTCCGGATCAAGGTTTATGGATTCATTTAGGGCGGATTCGAGATGTGGACAAGACCTATGTCAATGGTTATTTCATTGGCAAAACTGGTCAGTTCCCGCCGCAGGCGAAACTCGCGTATGATGTAGAGCGAGATTATTGGTTGCCTGCTACGCATTTACGCCAAGGAAAAAATGAACTTATAGTTCAAATATTCCACCGCAAGCCTTATGATAGAGCCGGCATTTTAGCGGAAAAAATTTTCTTTTTTAAGGCAAATGAATTTTATGCTCATTTTTTGTATCCAAACTGGATTTATATACTCTTAGTAACTGCTGTTTTTCTAACGGGTATTCATTCTCTTGTGCTTGTCTTTTTTTCAAATAAGCGTCCCCCACTTTTCGGATTATCCGCAGGCTTGATTTTACTCTCTTTTTACCTGGCCTTTTACTTAAAAATTCCTTATACAAATGAAAATCATTTTTATTTTTGGAAACGGTTTGAAATTTATTTAGCTGCCTTATTGCCCATTCCCTTTTATTTATTTGTTTTCTGGGGTACACAAACTCGTAAGTTCATTTTTTATTTTCTTACGCTTGTATCACTCTCATGGTTTGGAGCTTTTTGCTTTGCTTTTCCTTTTGAGCAATTACTCAACCAGTTACGACTTTGGCAATTTTGGTTAATCATTTCTTTTATTGTTGTTTTCATTGGCATCTTTACAGACCGCAGATTGCGACAAAAAGAATTTTTATTTTGTAGTTTTTCTCTTATAATGATTCTTTTCGGTGCTGTGCTAGATATTGTAAGAAAAGATACAGGAATATGGATGATACTTCCTTATGCTTCTGCTATAAGCTCCACATGGATTTGGACAACTGTTTTCTCTGGTATAAACAGAGAGCGAGTGTACCAAACACAAAAATCGAATCTTTTAACGAAGCTATCATTGTCTCGTTTTAAAGGACTCAAAGAACAAGACTGTATTGATTGGTACATTCCTTTTTTTAATTTTGTCCCTGGACTCAACGGTGTTTGGATTGACGAAAGGCCAAATGATGTTGTAATTAACCGAACTTCTAAATTACATGGCCATCGTTTTTATTTTCATCTAGACAGACGAAAAATGAAAAAAGGGGACGAAGCCTTTTTATCAATTATCTTAAAAGAGCTTGATTTAAATTTAGAAAATGTTCGTGTTTTAGAAAAACTACACCGTCAAAATAAAAGGATGAAAGATATTATCGCAAAGCAAACAAAAAAAATTCGCAAACAAAGCAAGCAGGCGGTTCGGATGGCTGCCGATAGGCAAACGACTTTACGATCTCTTATGCATGATTTAAAAACACCACTTTCAGGAATTATCGCAGCCACGGATATTTTACTCGAAGATATTCCATTCCCAAAGAAGTATAAAAAAATGCTACTGCAATCGAAATTCCAAGCTTTGCACATGATGCAAATGATGCATTTAGCCACGAGACTCGACACCTCACAAAAAGTTCGTCTTTTAGCGAATGACTTTGCTTATTACATGGAAAAACAAATTCGGATTTTTGAACACAGTGCTAGATCCTATCAATTTCAATTTCAGTATGAAGTAAAAGAGCATAAAGGAGTTGTGTATGTAGATTTAATTTTTATTTCCCAAATCATTACCAATTTATTATTTAATGCCATCCGTTATGGAAAGTCTTTTCTTTGGTTTCAGGTTACTATGGACAGCTCTTCTATCATTTTTCTTTTACAAAACGATATATTAGACAATTTAAATTCTCGTAAAGCATGGCAAGAGCAAACCAAGCAAGATTCCTATTTAAAGTATTATTTATCCACAGGCATTGGCTTAAGATTGTTGCGCAAAAGAATTAAGCGTCTTGGTGGTACATTTACGTTTATGCTGTCCGATGAACATATCGCTAAAACCACAGTCCAATTGCCATTAACCTATTTAGTGGAAGAAAAAACCGATCCCATTTTTCTAGATGCCACTCCTTTTTTTGGTTTAGCCGAAATGTTAGAAATTGAAGCAGAAATTAATCGTTTAAACAAAAATTAAGCTTTCATAAGAATATGTTTTTTCTGAATACTCGCTAAATCCGAGCATCCTGCTAAAAACATGCTTTGCTTTAATTCTTCGCAGATTCGTTGCACGTAAGAAGAAACGCCAATTTCATGATACGCCACTTCCGCAATTACAATGGGCCTGCCAATTAAAACAGCACTTGCGCCTAATGCTAGCATAATAAAAACATCTTGCCCGCTTCGTATCCCGCCATCGACAAAGATTGGAATGGTAATGTTTTCTTTTTTAAAAGCTTCTACGATGATTGGTAAAACATCTGCGGTAGCAGGTAATCTATCCATCACCCGTCCCCCATGATTACTAACAATAATAATATCCGCTCCGGCTTCTGCAGCAAGCAAAGCATCTTCTACGCTTAATATACCCTTTAATACCATAGGCAGGTTTGAAGTCTGCTTTAACCGATGTAACTCTTTTACATGATAGCGACGAGTGGCTTGTTTTTTAAGCTGCATTGTTTTAAAGCCAAGCCCATCAATATCCATCCCCCACGCTATCGCACCGGCTGCTTCCGCAGCGATAATCCTTTTTTGCACTTCTTCTAAATGAGATCTTGGCTTAAAAAAAGGAATTCCATCTTGGATCGATTCAATGACTTTGAGTCCGGTTAAGTACTTAAAAGGGGATGCTCCATCACCAAAGGTTGGCAAAAGTCCATTTGCTTTTAAGGCAATGGCTGTATTTAAAGCATATTCTAACTCGGTGGTAGAAGAACCCATATTGGTTTTTGCGCCTGTAATAGGTGCTGATAATATCGGTGCCTGGTATGTTCTGCCTAAAATGGAAATTTGTGTATGAATGGATTGGATCTCATCCGTACTTTGGTTTTCCACATAGCGGGGCTTTACAAAATATTTCCTAATGGCACGCAAATTGTTTGCAAAAGTTTCCATATTCCCTGCTCCCCCCATCCCTGGAACAGAAGAAGCACAGTTCATTCCATCACACTCTCTACACACCCAACAAGCTGCAGGATTAAAATTCTTTTTCGCTTGCTTACGAATTTCCTGCTTATCAAACGGTGATTGGTTTAAATGAATATGAATTTCTTGCTCAAACTTTTGCTTGGCTACTTCAATTTCTTTTAAAGAATCCGCGGCATATACCACATGCAAAATTTTTCCTACATTACTTTTTAAATCATAGACAAAATCTCCTTTTTGCTTCATTGTAAAAATATTTTGAATGGTACCTAACTTGCGTGGATACGTAAGCTCTTTTATTTTTCCAAAGCCACCTGCTACCGAAAATTCCGCAGAAATTTTTTTGTACTCCATGGTCTTGTTAAAAATATCCGGTTTTTTACCCGCGCTTAACTGCAAATATGCTTTTGGCAGAGAGTAACCCGTGGCATAATAAAAAGTATGCGTGGACATAAAACCACCAGAAAGACGACCGGCAACTTCGCCTAAAACAAGTTTCTTCTCTTTCGTAAGAAAACGAAAATCACCTTTTAAAGCACCAGTATAGCGAATTCCAAATTTTTCTTGAATGGCTTTTACAATTTTCTGCATCATCTCATAAGAAAGATTTGTTTTTTCCTGCAAGGATGATTGTGCCGGCAAGATGTGCCCACGCTCAATAAAAAATAAATTGTGATATTTTTCAATCACACGGTCAGCTACTCCCGTTAAACAAACTTCCCCTTCATGAACTAAAGCATCTACGGAAATTTCTTCTGCTTCAATATAGTGCTCTATGATAATTTCGTCGGAAAAGCGAAATGCATATTCCATTGCCATCTCAAAAAAATTCTCATTTGGAATATACAAAACCCCACGAGCCCCCATGTTCTTACAAGGCTTTACTACATATCCCATTTGCGATGGATGTTTCTTTGCCCAAGACTGCACTATTTCTAGATTTTCATCTGTTTTTGACACATGTAGAAAATCTGGCTGTAAAAGAATGCCCTTAAAAAATTTACGCATTTTACCTTTATGACTTAAGACCTCTGCCACCTCAGGGGGATAGCTAGATAAACCAAGTTTTTGGTTCAATGTGCTCATGGTAAATGTTTGGTCTGTTCCTAGGGTTACTACAGAAATTAACCTTTCTTGATACGGTCGTAAAGCCTGAAAAATACTTTCTATATCAGAAATGGAAATGGCAAAAAACGTATCGGCCTTTTTTGCCCCGACAGCTTTTGGATTTTTATCAAAAACAATGGTTTTTTTTTGTAAGCTTTTAGCCGCTTCAATTAAAGGCTCTTGTAAAATAGAAGCACCTAAAACTGCATACGTGTCTTTCATTTTAAAAATGAGATGCAATATACCATAAAGCTAAACCGGTTCCTAAAGAAGAAGCAAGCTGTGGCATAATAAAAAGGGAAAAAATCCGAGCTACTTTATTTTTCATAAAACCACGGAAAGTTTTTGTATCTTCCGCAAGGTTTTCAAAATCTGCGACACTTGGCTTATGAAGTTTTGCCTCGATTAAAGCAGCAACCCAGCCTGGTTTAAAAAAAGGTTGGAAGTTGCTAATTGGCGCAGAAAGCATCGCCGCAAGGGTTGTAAACAAATGTGGCCTAAACATTGCTGTTACAATTCCTACGGTGGCAGCTTTAATAATAGCCCATGCGGCTATGCTTTTCATAATGACATCTTTTTTGGATGTATCGGTAAATAAGGCAATCACAGCAAAAATCAGTAAAATTGGTAAAAAGAATTTTATGGCAGAGACAATAGCACTTTGCTTTTTTACATGCACGAGTTCTGCAACATCATGCTGTTTCGGAATTTGGTTGATTAGACCCTGTAAGTGCCCCGCACCAATCACGACTAAAATTTTCTTTTCGTCGGGATGATGATCCATAGCTTCTTGGATTTCAGCGGCCATGTATTTGTCTCTTTCATCAATTAAAATGGTTTTAATTTTTTCAAACCTGCCCGGCACTTGCGAAAATAAATCTTCGAGCAAATCTCCTTGTTTTAGTTTTTCAATTTCTTCGGGGGATACTTTGCCTGGTGCAAGTAACGAAGCGACAAGCTCGGATAAAATCATAATTTTAGAAAAATATCCTGTGTTTTGCCATGCTCTTTTTAGGGTAACTTGCACATCGCGATCAATAAGTTTTAAAGGAATGAGCTTTTTTTCTGCAATTTCAATGGCTTTCATCATTTCGGCGCCTGGCTTTATTTTTCCTTCTTCGCCGATTTTTTTTTGAAAAGCCGATAAAATCATGGAAGACATCAGTAAATAAATTTTCTTTTGCTTAATGACCTCTACAATGTCGAGCTCTTTCCATCGGTTAGGATTTTTCATGGCCTCGTACCGGGCAGGGCAAAGCTCCACAGCAATGATTTCAGGTTTCCACTTTTCAGCAACGGTTTCTACATCTTCAACGGACTTTTCACTTACATGTGCTGTTCCTAAAATAAAAATTTCTACACCTCTGAACTGGATAAGAGTAGCAGGCCCTGAAAGTTTTTTTGCCCATGTCGGTAATTTTTTTTCTTTTAGTTCATCTGTTTGAGTCATACTGCATATTTTTTTGCTCAATCACTGCGTCAAGATGGCTTAAATGCTTTAAAAAATGAGATAAACTTAAAATCACCTCGTCGGGATTGTGCAAATGCAGACTAATGCGTAAACGCTCCTGCCCTGCCTTTACCGTTGGTGCTACAATCGGAATTATGCCAAATCCTTTTTCTTGCAAAATGTTTGCTACTTCTTTTACTTTGTTTTCGGTTGGAATCACAAAACCTAAAATTGGTGAAAGGTTTTTTACGTTACCGTATAAATTTTTTTGGAATAACCTCACTTTTTTGTTTAAATGGTTTTGCCATGTTTCTGCGTGTTGCTCCAATTGTATTAAATTGTAAAGAAGAATGGATGATAAAAGGGGCGAAGGCGCGGTGGTATAAATAAAGCTACGTGCAAAATTGATGCAATAATCAATCACTGTATCACTAGCCACAACACAGGCACCCGAACACCCTGCTGCTTTGCCAAAAGTTAAAATTCTCGCAAAAACATTTTCGTTGGCAAAGCGGCCTGCACCTTTTTGTCCAAATACTCCAAAGCCATGTGCTTCATCCACAATTAAATAAGCGTGATACTTTTCGCACAAAAAGGTGATTTCAAGGGGGGCTAAACTACCATCCATAGAATACACCGATTCAATGACCACAAATTTTTCTCGGGCTTTACTTTTTTTTAGCAAATGCTCTAAATGGTTTAAATCATTGTGCTTAAAGCGAATGCGGTTTGCATGAGAAAGTCGAATCCCATCTTTTAATGACGCATGAATATCGGCATCAAAAAAAAGAGTGATTTGTTTTTGACCAATGGCAGAAAGCAAGCCGAGATTAGCCATATAGCCGGATGAAAAATAAAGTGCCTTCTGGTTTTGGCTCGCGGCCATTTTTTCAACTTGCTTTTCTACTTCGTTTAGTATCGGATGGTTTCCACTAATTAAGCGTGATCCCCCACTGCCTTGCGGAAGTTCTTTTTGCAAAAAGAAATCTAGCGGATGATTTTGAATGGCTAGAGAAAAATAGTCGTTAGAACAAAAATCTTTTTCCTTTGCAAACGAAAGTTCTGGAAGGATTCGAAATCGATTGTTTTTCTTTCGATCATTTAGTTTTTGCTGAATAAAATCTGGAATCATAGAAACAAAGCTTCAAAAACTTCTTTTATCTTTTCGTATGGAAGACTATCTGGATTAAATTTTTTTAGTAAAAAGTCGGCGACGCTTTCCTGTGGATTTTCCGGACGCCCAACGCCAATCCGGATTCTGTAAAAATTATTTCCTGCACATTGGATAATGTCTCGCAAACCATTATGCCCTCGGTGTCCACCGCTAAATTTTAATTTTACTTCTCCGGCAGGTAAGTCAATTTCATCATGCAAAACAAGCATATTCTCGGGCTGTAAGCCATAGTATTTTAATGCAGGACAAACGGCCTGACCGGACAAGTTCATATATGTCATTGGTTTTAAAAGCTGGAAAGTGCCAACAGTAGAATTTGCTTTTGCCACAAGAGCCTTTAGTTTTTTTTGCATTTTCCAATGCGCATCGGGAAATAAAAAATCCAAAGCTAAAAAGCCGGCATTATGCCTTGTAAACTGGTACTCTTCGGTTGGATTGCCTAAACCAACAATGAGTTTTATCGATGGCTTTTTCACTATGTGTGCATGCCACGGTTTGGCTGAAAATTGCCCATATAAAAAGCCACCGATGAATTATCCGATAATTGAAATGGCCATTCCGTAAAGCATAACGGAAAAGCCTCTTCGATTTTTTCCACAAAGTGGAAC
>RFJE01000338.1 GCA_003695005.1 Candidatus Hydrogenedentota bacterium
AGTTTCTTTGCTCATAGTGTAAAATATAATATAAAAACGAAAAAGCAACCACTTTTTTTCCCTGTTATCAATGTTAATTCAGCGATACCTCGTTCGCCGTATCGCCCTCGCCTATTCTACATATTCTTCTTTTTCTTTATGCAAAATGATTTCCCCTTTTTTATCGAGACGCTCAACGACTTTCATGATTTCTCTACGAGCAGCTTCTATTTCATTTAAGGGCAAAGGCCCTAAAAACTCCATTTCTTCCATGATATCTGCAGAACGTCCCGCAGAAACGGCTCCTAAAATATGTCGCCTCAAATCAATACCTGCTCCTTTTAAAGCTGTTGCCCATAGCTTATTATCCGGCAATGTTTCAAATAAAAGGCGAAGCTCCCGATTATTCAATCGAATTAAATCTTCAAATTGGTACAGCTTTTCTTTAATACGATCCACCATTTCAGGCTCTTCTTCTTTTAATGCCGATAAAATATTTTCTTCCGCAGTCGTATTCATGTGTGCTAATATCTCTGCAAGTTTCTCTTCGCCGGCAATTTCCTCGGATGGCTCGTCGGATTCCAGTTTTTCGAGCTTCTCTTGCAAGGTATTTAAAAGAGCTTTGAGAGCTTCCGGCGCAATTTTTCCTCCTCGACTAATTCTTTTTACAACTTCTACCCGAAATTCATCAGGAAGTTCTTTGAGTACTTTTGCAGCATAAGCGGGTGGAAGTTTACTTAAAACAGCGGCAGCTGCTTGCGGCATGATGTCGGTTAGTAAAGAGGCAACTGTTTCTGGTTTATATTCTGTTAATTTCGTAAATTCTTTTTCCCATTCACTCGCTTCAATTTTTTCAATGAATGGCTTTGCCTTTTCCCCTAATGCTTTTTCTAAGAACTGTTTCGCAACTTCAGGGCCGGCCTGGACAGTTTCTTTAATCTCACGGATTTTTTCATCAAACTCTTGTAAAATTTCTCGCTTTTCTTCTGGCGTAAGCGGTGGCATTTTAGCAAGAGCTTGCATAATTTTTTCAGTTTCTTCGGGATTTAAATGCTTTAGAACCGCTGCGGCATAATCTATACCAAGTGCCGCTATCATTTTAGCGGCCTTTTCTATTTTATTTTGATTTTGGTTTGTCACATTTTAAGATTTTAGTGAGTTTAATGCATCTGTTTCATTATCATATATATCAAACATATCCATGAGTTCCACCACTTCAAAAACCTTCATGACCGCTTGGTTTAACTGGCAAAGCTTTAATTCTTTTCCTCGCTCTTTTAATTTACGCATGGTAGCTACAAGTACCCGAAGCCCTGAAGATGACATATACTCTACTTCTGCTAAATTTAAAATGAAGTTTGCATTAGGATATTTTTCCATCAGCCTCTCTAATTCCGATTCTACTTCTGCACTAAAATGCACATCGAGTCTGCCACTAATGTTAATGACTAAATCATTGCCAACTTCTCGTACTTTAATCATCCGGTTCTCCTTTTTTCCTGCACTTGAGTCTTGGCGGGAACATCCATGTCCCGCCAAGACTCGCAAAAAGTCGGCAAAGCCGCTTTTTGCTCTCATTTTCCTTGAAAATTCCGAGCAAAGCCCGAAATTTTCTGCGGAAAATGGCGGTACATCCTTGTACCGCGAGGGTTGGCAGGTTTCCTGCCAACCCTCGCTTGTGTCTTTTGTCTGATACGATTCATTTAGTCAACCCGTTTCACTAAAATTGTATAGTTCATTCCTAAATGACATCGATAACGTACTTTATCCATTAATGTCTTCATTAAAAAGACACCAAATCCACCACGCCGTTTCCCTTTTAAATTTTGTTCAATATTAGGGGCAGGAACTCGGCTCATATTAAATGATTTCCCTTTGTCTTTTAAAATAAGCTCTAATAAATTTTCCTTATATAGCAGGATGACCTCAACTTTTTTCTCTTGCTCCCTATCCGATACATTGGCATAAGCATGCATCACAATATTAGTAATGGCTTCGTCAGCTGCAAGGATTAAATCTTCGCGGGTAATTTCTGGAATTTGCCACTCTTTCATTTTGTTCTCTAAATCTTTCATAATCACCGGTACATTTTGGTGAGTAGCATCATAGATTTTTTCAAAACTATGTAAGACTTTTTTTTTCATTTAAGGGGCTATTTTTAATATCATTAGAGTAAAATCATCAAACTGTGGCTCATTCCCTGCAAACTTACTTACATCCCTATAAACTCTTTTTACAATTTGATCTGCCTCTTCTAAACTCTGATCGGCAATTAAGTCTTTTAACCTTTGTAAACCATATTCTTCTTTCCGCTCATTAATAGCTTCTACCACTCCATCTGTATAAAGGATGAGCATATCCCCCGGAGCTAAATAAGCTTTTCCTGTTCCAAACTCTCCATGGAGTTCCGATGGAATCACTCCAAGGGGGCTTCCTTTTGCATGCATCATTTCAAATTCATGAGTGTCACTTCGAAAAATTAGTTGCTCATTATGACCAGCTGAAGCATATTGCAAAAGCCGTGTACGAGCATTATACAAAGCATAAAATAAAGTAACAAACATCCCACTTTTTGAATTTTGGAACACTAAATCATTGGCTTCATAAAGAACTTGCTGCGGTGGAATTTCCACGCGGGCAATCGTTCGAATAATGGAATTTGTAACCGCCATAAATAGGGCTGCAGGCAAGGACTTGCCGGATACATCAGCAACTAAAAAACTAAATTCTTCTTCGGAATATTGTTTGTAATCATAAAAATCTCCGCCCATCATTTTAGCAGGAACCGAAATAATACCCATGTCAAAGTAAGGGCTCTCTAATTTTTTAGATGGCAAAATAGACTTTTGGATAGAAGAAGTAATTTCTAGCTCTTTTTCATAAGCTTTTTTTTGAATCATTTCGTCGAGTAAACGAAAGTTTTGAATTCCTTTTGCAATTTGGCCGGAAATCGTAGCAACCAGTCGATAGTCATCTTCGGTAAAGCCTGTCCCATCGGATCTCTCGGCAATGTTAATGACACCATAAATATCATTACCAGCCATTAAAGGATGGATGATGCAAGCTCCGGTTAAGTATCTATCATAATCCCGAAAACCTGCATATGGACTTTCTTCTAAATTATTAGTATGAATGACTTTTTGCTCCCGAAATGCAAGACCAGCTAATGAGCTATCTAAAGAGACATAGTAATCTTCTTCATTTTTTAAGTTCAAACCGGAATAGGATACAATTTTTAATTTATCGCGGGATTCATCATACAACATAATAGAGACTCGCTCGGCTACGAGTTCGTCGGCCATAATCCGAACAACAGAGTCATATAAATCATATTCATTTAAATTGGAAATAAGCGCTTTTGTAATTTCATGAATGCTCGAAAGCTCATGCACTTTTTTCTTAAGCTCTTGGTTAATATTGCGCAAGGAATCAATGAGCTCACGATTGTGAATGGCTAATGCCGATTGCTCTGCAAATGTGGTAAAGAGCTCTAAATCCGATTCGTTAAACTCTTCTCTACCAATCGAGTTAATCACTTCAATAACGCCTATAATACGATTGCGTACCATTAAAGGTGCTGCAATTAAGTTTCGAGTTACAAAGTTTGTTTTTGCATCCGCTTCTTTAAACACCCGAGGGTCTTCTTGTGCATTATTAACAATGAGAGGTTGCCTTGTTTGTGCTACGATACCCGCAATTCCTTTCCCCATCGGAATGCGAATTTCTTTTAAGTCATTTTCTTTTTCTCCGGCAATGGTATTAAAGTATAACTCATTTGTTTTTTTATCAATCAGCATTAAGCTCGAAGATTCCGCTTTTAATACAACTTTGGCCGATTCCATAATAGAGTCTAACAAGCTTTGCAAATCTAATGTAGAATTAATCATTTTAGAGACTTTAATCATCTCTGCTAAAAGAAAATTATTCTCTAAATTATTTCGGTATAAATATAGGTTTTCTAGCAAGGTAACTAAATTCGAAGTAAAGCGAACCATCAAATGATTGTTCTCTGTATCTGCAATGCTGGCATAAATGAGCCTAGCAAATGTCTTGCTAAAAGCATCGGCTAAAGCAACATCAGCATCGGTAAAATCTCCCCATGTTTGTTTGCCTTCAAAAATAAGCATCCCTAAAAGTTTGTTATTCGGTGCTAAAAGAGGAGCATATAAAAAGGCTTCTGGCGCTTGCCCAATGAGTGTATTCTGTTCGTCATATACATTTTGACCACGCCGAATTAAGAAAGCTTGTTTTTCTTTAATGCAGCGGTCAAATAGCTTTTTTTGCAATTTTGTAAGCGGGCTTCCCCCGAGCCTTAATGTCTTTGGCTTTCTACCTTCTGTAATTAAAATTAATTTTGCAGTTTCGTTATTCAGCAAACTCCGAGCTGCTTTTAGTAAATACTGCGATGCTTTCATCAGCTCGGGATGTAGTTTTACAACATACCCGTTTTTTTCATACGCCACAAGAGAATTTGGCTCTAATTTTGCTTGTTCCTGCAGTATTAACTGACTCACGATACTATATTCCAAGATTGGCCTATCATAGCAATAAAAAAATAGATTGATTACTCCATTTTGTAATTTTGATTGATTGTGTAACTCAAAACAAAAACATAACACATGAGCGAAGAAAACTTTAAGCGCTTTTTAGAAGGACCACTAACCGAAGCTGAACGAAAGGAATTAACCGAAAGGAAACAAGAATTTCTTACAGGCGATGCTTTTGACGGAGAGCCATCCTTTGGAACAGGTGGAATGAGGCAAATCGTCGGGCTCGGGACGAATCGACTCAATCGATACAATATTGCAAGACTAGCGTATGCAGTCGCTGGATCTTGGAGAAAAAAAGATATTACAGAAGGTATTTTTATTATTGGATATGATTCTCGAAATAGCTCGGTGGAGTTTTCCCGCATTGCCTATCATATTTTATCGGGGGAAGGGTTTGCTGTAAAAGTATTTAAGCGCCCTACACCTACGCCTATGGTGTCATTTGCCATTCGTCAAAAAAATGCCGTCGGAGGAATAGTCATTACCGCATCCCATAATCCACCGCAATACAATGGCTTTAAAGTGTATGCGCAAGATGGTGGACAAATTGTCTCCCCTATCGATAAAGAAATTCAGGAAGCTTTTTCTAAAATTCCGTACGTAGCTTTAGATAAAAAAATTCACGAATATGCCGAAACTCCGGTACCGGCACCGGATTTAATCGAAGAAGAAATTGCAGAAGCTTATATTCAACGTTTATCAAAAGAAAGCTTTGTTCAAGAGGGAGAAAAACAGATTCGTATTTTATACACCCCTCTTTATGGAACAGGGGGCTGGATTTTTGAAAAAACATTTCATAGCCTTGGCTTTTCTCACTTCGAGCTTTTTCAAGTTCAGGCTCAACCTAACGGGAACTTCCCAAAATTAAAGTCACCGAATCCGGAAGATCCGGAAGCTTTTGAAGCAGTGTTAGAGTATGCCCGTACTTTTATTCAAGCAGGTAAACCGGCACCGGAGCTTGTTTTAGCTACAGATCCCGACGCTGATAGGGTTGGTTGTGCTATTCGCAATGGAGAGGATTATTTGCTTTTAAACGGCAACCAAATTGGATCGCTTTTACTGTATTCGATGATTCAAGGGAAAAAAGCTTCTTTAGAAAACCCCTATATTTGTAAGACTATTGTCACGACGGATTTGCAAAGAAAAATTGCAGAAAAACATGGAGTACGTGTTATGGAAACATTAACAGGTTTTAAATACATTGCCGAAGCCATTGCAAAAGATCCGGAAAACTACTTATTTGGAGGAGAAGAATCGTATGGTTACTTACCTGTCCCGTGGATTCGAGATAAAGATTCTTTATCGAGTGCAGTGGCATTAGCTTCACTTGCAGAACAATCAGAATCTTTATTAAGCTTGCTTGGAAACATTTATCGCGAATATGGTTTATATGCAGAAATTTTGCACAATATAAAGTTAGACAGTAAACAACAACTCAATGAAATTTCCGAAAAAATGAAGTCTCTATACAGCTGGGTAGGAAAAGAATTAGCCGGCTACAAAATCTCGGATGTTTTAGACTTAACTTCGGATAAAGAACCGCAAAGAGATGACTTAAAAACTCTTAAAAAAGAATTACCGGCAGCCAATGTGGTTCAGTTATTTTTAGATCCGGAAGCGAAAGTAACCATTCGGCCATCCGGTACAGAGCCAAAGGTTAAAGTGTATGTAAGTTTATGCGATTCTGTTCGTGACAAATCAACAGATTTTCCACACCAAGATTTTAAAGAGGCTAAAGAAAAAGCAAGGCAGGTTCTGCAAGCTTTTTTGCAAGAGCTGGGGGTATAAATGAAAGTATTAAGTGAAAAAGAAATTAAACTTTTAGAACTTTTCCAAGAAGATGGACGCATGAGCGACGAAAAAGTTGCTTTAATGCTCGGGATTCCGGAAAAAGAAGCAAAAGATTTGCGAGAGGGTTTAGAAGAAGCTGGTATTATTTTAAAATACCGTGCTGTTATTAATTGGGAAAAAATTGAAACCACCGAAGTCATTGCTTTAATCCAAGTTTCCGTAACACCACGAAAAGGTTTAGGGTATGATGAAGTAGCAGCGAAAATCTCGGCTTTACCCGAAGTACAGTCATGCCTTTTAGTATCAGGATCATTTGATTTATTAGTGGAAGTAACAGGACCTTCTTTAAAAGATGTGGCTTTTTTTGTGGCAGATAAATTAGCTGTCATCGAAGGGGTCGAACATACGCGGACAAACTTTTTATTAAAACGGTATAAGCAAAGTGGGGACATGTTTTCTGTCTCTCGAAAAACACACCGTTTGCCGATGGTTATATAAATGGCATTATAGATATGGCAAATGAGAAAATAGATCCGGCCTTACGGGCTAAAATGATTCGCAAAGGCAATGAGCTCATGCAAAAAGGTGAGCTCCTAAAAGCCGGAGAGCTTTTTAAGAAAGCCCAATATGCATCGGGTTTAATTCGTATTGCGGATATTTATTACTTTGAGCAAAATAAGCCTTTGATGGCGTATGGGTATTACAAAGCAGCCGGTAAAAAGCAAATGCTAGAACGTATTCACGAAAATTTTTTAGTAGCTTTAAAAATATGGCTTCACGAAGATGATCCACTACCAAAGTCGGAAGAAAATAAGCCAAAAATTACCGAATTGCCTTCTGCTGGTTTAAACTTAATGGAGTTTCGTCCAAAACGAAAATGATATGTTATCCGAATTTGCTGCTGCATCTTTTGTTTTTGAAATTTGCTCTGCGTGTAAAAAATCGCCTGTTGGGCTAAACTTTACACTCTGTAAATCTTGTGCTTCTAAACTAGAACTTTGGCCACAAGAAACCTGTTTACATTGCGGCGAGCCTAAATCAAATTCCAGGTGTCCTGTATGTTGGGATCGTAAATTTTACATCGATTCCTATCAGGGAATTTTTGTATTAAACAAAGAAGCTAGCTTCCTACTTCACCAAGCTAAATTTAATAAGCGGAAAAAAGCAATTCATTATATTATTCAAACA
>RFJE01000339.1 GCA_003695005.1 Candidatus Hydrogenedentota bacterium
ATTCCGACCTGGTCTTTCTCTAGAAAACACTTATTTCTATCAACTCATGATTACCATGGGAGTGGTGTTAGAAGGAGTAACAGCTGCTATTTTACTCAATCCCTTTGTAGAGCCTCATCCTAAAGATAGGTCTTTAGGATCTGTACCAAAGAAGTTTCTTCCTGCCATGCAAGTTATTATTGAAAATACATTTAAAACCAACATTGACTGGATGATTCATTGGAAGCTGTTACCAAATTCTCTTACTTATAAGCTAACACAAATGAGAGTTTCTGTACGCAACCAAGTGCATATTCAGGGTTGGGTAGGTCGTATTTATGGCAGCATTGATTTTGATACGTTTAAAAGGACACTCAAGCAATTTAAGGAACTTCTTATACAAATACGAGATTCGATTCAGCCTTTGCCCGATCCAAAACAAATGTGGAATTTTATTTTTCCCGACGCGGATCCAAATGCTTTTTTTGAAGGAAAAATCGTGCACTATAATTATGAAAAGGGATTTGGCTTTATTGCTGCGGAGAAATTCCAGAAAAATATTTACTTCCACAGGCAAGCGCTTTCTCCGAACTGGAAAAGTGTGCCCGATATTCTCGGGAAAAAAGCTTATTTTCAATTAGGGCGTAATCAAAAAGGGAGAATTGCCATTAACATACGAATTGAAGGAGAACCTGCATCATGAAGCCACATTATCACAAAACATTTCATTTGCCTGTAGGAAAAATTCATATTATGATTTATGGTAAAGATGAAAATCCACTCTCTCTTGAAGAGACTCTTTCGAAAGTACGGCAAAAAATCCAGCGGAAAATGTTTTTATTACAGCAAGTTCATGGCAGTGAGTATATTGACCTGCGAAAGAACATTCCAGAAAATAATGGGGTGAGTTTTGATCAGGAAGCCGATGCCATCATTAGTAATCAAAAAGACTATGCTCTTGTTATTAAAACAGCCGACTGCGTCCCTATCTTTTTTTGGCATCCCGAAAAATTATTATTCGGGGGCATCCATGTGGGGTGGCGTGGCCTTGCTAAAAAAACCATCACAAAAACATTACAAGCTGTGGATGATCGGGAAAATCTTTATTTTTGGGTAGGGCCACACATCCAGCCTCTTTCGTATGAAGTGGGGGAAGAAGTTTATTCTTTGTTTCTCGACGAGTGTTCTATGCCAACAAGTCCAAATCCAGGCAAAAGGTATTTAAACTTAAACTGCATTGTCCATCACGAATTAGAAGATTTAGGGATTGATAATAGCCGTGTTTTTTATGACCGTGAAGATACGTTTCATTCAAACTTACTGTATTCACATCGTGGGGGTGACAGTGGACGGAACTTAAATATCCTTTATTGGGAATCGATTTGAATGATAAAAATCACTTTTTTATCTTTTATATGCTTTAGCTTATTTTGAAGTTCATCACTCGTCAGGGCATACGTGGGAATGGAAAAAAGTTCCTGAAGATGCGGAAAGTGGATGGCGGGTTTTGTTAAAAAGTAATGGGTAAATGCGTCCTGAAATTGAGTTACTTTAAACTTTCTAAAAATTTGTCCTCCTCCATTATTTAAAATAAACACATAAAAGGGGGTGTTTAATTTTATTTTTGCGAAAATATCAAACGATGTTAAATCATGTAAAGACGAAACATCTCCGTAAAGGATGGCAGAAGGTTCTTTCTTGGCAAATGCCATTCCTAACGCTGTCGCTAGTTGACCATCAATACCGGAAGCTCCGCGATTTGCCATAAAAAAGTTTTGGTTAATGCTTTGCTGATTGCACACGAAATCAGCCATTCGTACTGTTAAAGAATTTCCTAAAAAAATAGAGAAGCCTTGTAAACAAGATACAATATGATCTACTGCAACAGCTTCCTTCTCGAATACATTTTTTTTGTATGGGATGATAGTATAGTTCGAAGGCATGTTTGGAAAGATCGACAAAGTTTTATTTGACTTTTTCTGCCAATATTTTGGTAAATAGAAAAGAAGCTGTTTACTTTTCTTATTAGGATGATGAAACGGAATTGGCTTTGTTGTAATTTGCAAAGTTGGAATATAACCGAAATAATGCTGTAAATTTTTATGTAAAAATTTTCCTCCAATGTGTAAAATTTTATCTGGTGGATTTTGCTTTAGAGATTCTAAAAAGTGTTCCTCGTTTTGAAAATCCGAGGGTATATGATCTCGCAAATTCGAAAGCAAAGACACGTATTTCGGAATCGACGGGGGAAAAGAAACTTGTTTCCAAAAATTTGTTTGCTGCCAATTTAATTCCCCTATGGCAATGACGGACTGGTTTGTTAAAAAATTTGATATTTTTCTTGCTAATTGACTTATGTTAGTCTTTACATGTTTTTCCTTTTTTGAAAAGGAAGTTCTCGTATGTTTTGTAAGAGTTTCGGGATAAAGGGGTTCTGCAAAAGGAATGTTAATATGAATTGGTATTTCTTGCGTTTTAGCCAATAACTTTTTTATCTGACTTTTTTTCTCTATACAGTAGTACTGCGCATAGTTTCCAAAAATTTTATGTTGGTCTATGGTTTGATTCGATCCTGTATTTAAAAGAGATCTCGGTCTATCGGCAGTAAGTAAAAAAAAGGGATTTCTTGTGTAATAAGCTTCAACTACGGCAGGGAAAAGGTTAGTAACGGCTGTTGCCGAAGTAGTGATTACAGCTGCAGAATCATTACAGGATTTACTATAGCCAAGGGCAAAGTAAGCTGCACTTCTTTCATCAATTACGGATATTTTTTGAAAGTCATTTCGCACAGAAGCCGCTAAAAGCAATGGTGCATTCCGAGATCCAGGGCATAAAACAAGTTGGCGTACTCCTAATGTGTATAGGGCATCATAAACTGCATGAGCAAACTTTAAGTTCGTTTCCGCAATATTTTCATTTTGATTTAACATTCTATAGAAAGTAAACTCTTTAATTTTTCTACTTCTTTTGGATCTGCTTTTTCTAAAATATCTAAAAAGTGTTTTATTTTTACATTTAACTCTTGCCATTCTAATCCAGGGTCACTTTGTCGAACAATACCTGATCCGGAAAAAATATGCATTCGGTTTCCTTGTAAAAGAGCGCTGCGGATAGCAACTAAAAAAAGAGAATGCCTAGCCGATATAAAACCTATTGGGGCTCCATACCAACCCCGATCCATGATTTCGTGTTCTTCTAAAAACCGAAGGGATTTTCTTTTCGGGTAACCACCGAGAGCTGGCGTTGGATGGAATGTTTCTAAAATTTCTTCTTCGCTTGTATAGGGCTTTAATTTTCCTCGAAAGGTTCGATAAAGATGGTGAACATTTTGTAGTACTTTTAATGTGTTAGAAGTTGTTGTAAACAAGTTCGTTGTAAATTCATCTAGCACTTCTTCTATATATTTCACTACAAAATCATGCTCTTGTATATCTTTTTCGGAATGTAATAGCTCTTGTTCTTTATTACCATTTTCCACGGGATTCTTACTTCTTGGCCGATTGCCAGCCACCGCTTCCGTTACAATGCTTGCGCCTGTGGCTCCTTTCTTTATATCTAGCAATAATTCTGGACTTCGTCCTAAAAACACAGATGTTTCATCCGGACGAAAATAAAATAAAAAAGAAGGCTCCCCATTGTCTAATGCTTCTAAAACTTCTTCAGCTGTTAACGAGCAGTTACATTGGACTTCTCTTGCAAGCACAACTTTCTTAAAATGATTCCACCTGATGTTTTTTAATGCATATTCCACAATTTCTTTATATTGCGGGAATGTTGGCGTACACGAAGGTTCTCTTGGATTTACATTCGTGAAAGTCCCCAACGATAAATTTTGTGTGAGAGAATCAAACAGGGCATGGATCGCATCTTGGTTTTCTTTTTCATCATGCTGCTTAAAGAAATGCATGTATAATACTGTATTTTCTTTTGTAAATTCCCATAAGAAATTTGGCAGAAAAAAATACGAAACCGGAAAACTTTCCCAAGGGTTAGTCTGTGGTTTTGGAAAAAAAGAAAATCCTCCAAAAAGTTTAGAACCTTCGGGTAAATTTTCTAAAGCTACATAAGCTTCTTTCGCAGCATGGTAATCTGAATGCGATGCTATTTCTAAAAGAGATCCTTGTGCTAAATAAATTTTTTCTCCTTTTCTGTCTTTTAAATAAAATTGCGGCAAAAGTTTGCTCTGCAGTGCCGGATAAATTTTTTTAAAATGAGAAATTGGCGGCAGGATCACACGAAGGAGTACAATTTCATTGTCGGGTTTGCTTAAAAGAGATTGGTAAGCTTGCTCTTTTAATTCAGAAATGGAGTATTCTAAAAACTTATCTGTTTTTGGTTGCAACATACAGGTATGCAATTCCACCACTTAATGATCTATATTTTACATGATAAAAACCGGCTTGTTGGATAATCTCGGAAAACTTTTGTGCATACGGAAAATGTTCCACACTTTGGTTTAAATAACGGTAAGCTTGTTTTTCACCAGAAAGTACTCCTCCTAAAAAAGGTAATATTTTTCGAAAGTAAAACAAATAGGGAAAGCGAATAAAAAAGTTTTTTGGAATGCCAAATTCTAAAATCACTAACTTACCGCCATTTCTTAAAATGCGATAAAATTCAGAAAGAGCTTTTGTATATTCTGGAATATTGCGAATTCCAAACGCAATACTAACCCCATCAAAAGATGCATCTCCGTAAGGCAAAAGAGTGGCATCGGCTTTGCGAAATTCAATGGAATTTTCTTTTGGAAATTCCGGATTCTTTTTTTGCATGTTAACGGCTTTTTGCTTGGCAATGGTTAATAAATTTTCAGCCATATCAATTCCCGTTAAAGAAACGACTTCGCCTCGTTTCCGTTTTGCTTGTTCAATGGTAAACAGTAAATCGCCTGTTCCGGTTGCTGCATCCAGGATTTTAGAGTAGGCTTCGCTGCGAAATTCTTCGGCTGCTTTTTGTCGCCATCTTTTATCGATGCCAATCGACAAAATGTGATTTAATTTATCGTACGACGGCGCAATTTTATTAAACATTTCCCAGATTGCTTTTTGCTTTTCTTTTGCTTGCGCCATGCCACAGGACTTTCTGAAAAGAAAAACATGCCGTCAATGAAAGTACAAGTGAGCCAGCGATTTTTCTAGAATTCGTAAGCGCTGAATTATTCCCTGTTTAGAAAAAAATTGCAGGATTATGTCGGATTATAGACAATTTTTACACTTTTTTGAAATTTTATTTAAACTAATGTCCTTTTTTTTGAAAAAAAAGGGGTACTTTTGGTATTATAGGGTAGAAACTATTCTAGGAGGACATCATGGAAAAAGTATATGAACAATA
>RFJE01000340.1 GCA_003695005.1 Candidatus Hydrogenedentota bacterium
GCATTGGATTGTAAACCATTCCCACCTGAACTTTGTTATCTCTTTCGTACGCAAGGGAAATGGCAAAAAAGGGGAAACCATGAGCAAAGGAGGTGGTACCATCGAGAGGATCTAAAATCCAGCGTCCCTTTGTTCCTGTGTACGAAAATCCTTCTTCGGCTAAGATGGAATCCTCGGGGAAGTGTTTGATGAGCCGAGTGCATAAAAAGTCTTCGGAAAATTTATCGGCTTCTGTCACTAAATCAACGGCGGATTTAAAGTCAATCTGTAAGTGTTTTTTATCCAAGTAAGATAAAATATGTTTTCCAGCTTCTACGATCGTATTCTTTAAAAGAGTAAATTCATCTTCAGAAAAAAGCATAGGGCAGTTTTCATAGGTGATTTCAAGCGTCAAATTGAGCTCGTTTTTTCTGAGTCTGTACAAGGAATTCCAGATTGCGCATCCTTAATCTTCTTGTAAGATGTCATAGCCAATGGCTTCTTCTATAGGGGCAAGTTGCGCAGGTTTTAGTTTTTTAAGAAAAAGAAGAGCGAGTAAGGAGGCCAAAATAGCTATATAACCAACAATGTGATAGTGAGAAATCATTCCCTGTGGAGTTTTAGAAACAATCCGAGATGCAATAAAGGCAGCTAAACCACTCGCAAGTTGCCGGCTAGCCCCCACTATTCCCATAAAGTTTCCCCGTTTTTGAGGAGGTACCATTTCTGTAATCATAGCCATGGAAGGGATGATTCTTCCACTGATGGTAATAAAAAACCAAGCGGTAATGGAAAAGAGTATAAAAAGCGGCATTGGCTGTACGTTCGTAATTAAATAAATAGCTGTGCAGGACAAGATGGTCAGCAGTACAAAGGTGCTAGGTTTCCCCCATGCATCTGCTAATTTACCAATCAAAGGGGAACTTATGACGGTAACGCTGCCACCAATAAAATACATTAAAAAAAGTTTGTTTTCTGGTAAGTGTGCATTTTGTACAAGCACGGGTGAAATATACGGAATTACACTAAATTGTCCAAACATTAAAATGACCATGTAAAAAATTGCATAATGTAAATTAGAGGTTTTTACTAAATCTCTAATTTTTGCAAGAGGATTTTCGTTTGTTGTTTTTACTTTTAAGTGATCTTTTAAAGGTGGTAAAAGGCGGAAGCATAATATCCAAAAAAAGAGAGACAGGCCGGAAACCAATTCAAAAGAAAAGTTCCAGCCAAGCCAATCGGCGGCTTTTAGTCCTAATGGAACGCCGACAATAGCAGCTAAAGAAAAAGCCGACATAATGGTTCCCATGGCTTTTCCACGTCTTTGAGCAGGAATGGCATCTCCAATAATTGTAATAATCATTCCCGCTAAAATTCCACCGAAAATTCCAGCGAGGCCACGAGCGAAAATTAACATAAAAAAAGAAGTAGAAAGAGAGCATAGAATGGTTCCTGCAATAAAACCGGCATACGAAACTAAAAGAGCCAATTTTCGGGAAAACCGATCAATCCAAAAGGAAGAAAAAAAGCCAGCAATTCCAGCTGCAACTGTATAAGCGCTTACTAGCATGCCAAATTGTCCGGGCGTAACATTCAGATCTCGCATGAGTTTAGGCCCTAACGGCATTATAATCATAAAATCAACAATATGAGTAAATTGGAGTGCTGCCAGTAGCCTTAAAAGTGTTTTTTCTGGAATGTCTTTTTGCTTAGAGTAAGACATAAAGACCTTGCTGATTTTTTACTATGGGATGTAAAGCTATTGCATTTCGCTGAGAATCACTGCTTTTAAAAGTGATAAAAAAATAAAAAAATTGTTGTCGAAATGCCTGAATTGCCGTCTTTATATTTAACGATATTCAGCTGAAGAGGTCTGTAGAAATCCCTTTTCTCAAGCCTGTCAGCGAATGATAGAATAAAAGTAAAAAATAGGAAGTTTACTATGAACTATGTTAGATTTTTGTTAGGTAAATACTTACCACAGCAGAATAGTTTTTGGAAACTCAGTATTTTAACATCGATTTCTATTTTGTTGTTTACCACTCCTGTTTTTTCTAATGTATATAAACTAAACAACGGTAGTTTTTTGCGGGGGGATCTTCTGAAGCAGGATACATCATCAATTACTCTTCGCTTGCGAGAAATCCGTATGCCTGCTTGGCTGTATAATGCTGCCATGTATAAATACCAGCTAGATAGACAAAAAATGCAGAAAATCCGAAAAATTCCAGTTCGTGGAATCATTGCCCTAAAAGGAGACCCTATTTTAAAGCCTGAGGTAACTATACCTAAAGTACAAATTCAAAAAACTTTAAAATCGGAAACAATGTGGCTAATGCGTGTCCATGAAAAAAATACAGAACGGGTAGATGTTTTTTCTTTTGATGAGAGAAATTTAACATATTATGATCTAGGAGCGAGTTCTGCAAATCCTTTAGCCCCGGATACTCCCTATAAAGATATTTTAGTTAGTATTCCGGTAAAACAGATAGAGGCTTTGTATGCTCTACGGAATGGTAAAAAAGAAAAAATTTATCCCGAACCATGGTATTCTTTTTTAACAAAGCCAACCTTGCAAGATTGGGATCCCCGAGCAGGTTTAATTTACTCGCCATTTGTGCCTGTTGGTGCTATTCGTCAAATTGATTTTGGTGCAATTGGTGGTGGATTATACGGCTCTATTAACCTTCCTATTCGAAAAGCCTTTTCCTTTATGAGAAGATGGCATTTACGAGCCAGAACAGGGCTTTATTTGGGTTATAATCAATTTTCTATCGAAACGCAATATGCAAATTCAAATATTCAATTATTTCCTATAATGTGGATCATCAGTATTTATTATGATTTTCGTAAAATAAATGGATTTTATTTTTCCCCCTCATTTAAATGGAACCAAGGTATTATATTCTCCACTGTCCATAAAGAATTAAAACCAGAATGGCGTTCGAAGTTAAAATCAGGCTCTCCCATTATTGATGGAGCTTACAATGGTTATGCAAGCCAACTTAGTTTAGGTTTAGAAGTCAAACATCGTAGTCAGCGAAGGCTAGCTTATTTTCTAGATTTAGGTTACTTAGTACATGCTGAAGATTTATCCGGTACTTTTTTTACGATGAATTTAGGAGTCGCATGGCATTTTGCTTCCTCTGCTCCACGGGCTGTCGTAATGCCAGTTTTACCTACAAAACCAGGCGTTACTTTTGTACCTTTAGAGTTATCTGGCAAAACAACAAGTTTATCTAACTCTGGATATGAGCTTGGCAAAAGCACTGCGGAGCCTGGCTGAAAGTTAACATTTTTTAAACGAAAATTTAAACTTGCCATTTTAAAATCAGTCTTTTGTTTTTTTACTTGATTTTGGCGTAAGTCAAATTCCATTTGAGACTCTGCATAACCGGTTTTTCTTACTTTAATGACATAAATTAAACCCGGCTGTAAAACAGCTTTATAATTACCATA
>RFJE01000341.1 GCA_003695005.1 Candidatus Hydrogenedentota bacterium
CAAGGCGGTCCTGCCTCAAATTACTCTACATTAAGTGCCAAGCTAGCCGAGCCTGCAAGATTTGTTTTTTTTCGGCGCTGGCGTTTTGGAAATTACAATTCATCTGATGAGCTAAAATTAGATTCTATCTCTAAAACTTCTTATTCCACCAATACATTATCTTCGTTAGCATGGACCCCCTCTGTGAACGGGCAGGCTCATTTTTCATTTGTGCAAGATGGCATAGTCCATTTTGGAATTTCTTCGGGATTAGATTTGCCTTCTGCTTTTACTTCGTTCCAAAAAGGGCAAACAGTAACTTCTACAACCATCGTTCGGGCTAAAACGCCGCAACCTTCGGGCAGTAAGCCAGCAGATGGACGAACGATTTTGTTTTGGCTAGAAGGATCCACATTATATTCTAGAGCCTACTACAATGCCATTAACTTGCAAGTATCTTATTTTTCAAAAGATTGGGGAACGGTGCTAAAGCCGGATGGTGGAAAACCACCTCTAGTTCGTAACAATTATATACGTCCCGGGTATGACAAAGATGTAGAAATTTTTATAAATGATCGTTCGCCGGATGAAACGGTTACGGTAAAAATTTACACCATAGATGGAAAACTTGTAAAAGTAGTTGCCGATAATGTGCGTTATGATTCCTTCCGCCAACCTTTAAAATGGGATAAGCGCAATTCTTCCGGACAGCTTGTGTCTACCGGGGTAGATCACGTTTATGTAACAACTTCGAGTGGATATAAAGCTTCTCATCCAATTGTGATTGTTCGTTAAGAGTAAGGAAATTTTTCTACTTGCCAACCTAAACGATTGTTCAATTAAGGGTTATGGTATTAGCAAGGGTGATTGGTTCTGCAGAGTCGGACTTTACGGCATTAGAAGCAGATAAAAATGTAGAAGAGTTAGTTTATTTAACGGTAAATCGGGCATTAGAAAATACCGGTTTGTCTATTGAAGAGATTGATACTGTAGTTCAGGCTGGAGACGATGTTCTCGACGGTATTAACATTAACCATGTATACACTGTGGAGCCTGCAGGTTCTTTTCTAAAAGAAGAAAGCAAAATTGAAGAAGACGGTGCATTTGCTTTATTTTATGCTCTGATGCGCATCATGACAGGGAAATTTCGTACGGCCATGGTGGTCGGTTTTAGTAAATCGAGTGAATCTCGTGCAGAGCTCATGGGCAAAAAGCCATATACAGATCCAGAAATTTCTGGGCAGTGGTATTATTTTACACAGTTTGATCCTTTTTTAATGAGACCCCTTGGCCATGATGTAGCCACTTATCATGCGATGCAGTATCAGGCTTTTTTAGAGTGGAGTGGGCTTACCGAAGAAGACGTAGCTGAAGTTACGGCAAAGACAAAATCTGCGGGGGTTGCGAATCCAAATGCGCCACATGCAAAAAAAGTCAGTAAAGAAGATGTCTTAAATTCAGGTTACATTGCAAATCCTTTAAAAAAATTAGAAGTACCCTTAAATACAGATGGTGTTTCGGTGCTTATTATTGCCAATGAGGAATATGCTGAATCAAAAAACTATGCAGGAAGTCGCATTATAGGCGCTGGGAGTGCATCGGATGCTTATTATCCGGGATATCGTGATTTTTATCGTGCGCCTACGGCAAAGCTCGCTGCGGAAAAAGCTTATGCCATGGCCGGGAAAAAGCCGGAAGATGTAAATCTTGCCGAAGTATATTCTCTTTTTTCGTACCAAGAGCCCCTTTTATACTATGAGCTTTTTGGTTGGGAACCTGATGTACTAAAAGCAAAGATTAAAGAAGGAGCCACTGCAGAGAATGGAGACTTACCGGTCAATGTATCGGGCGGTGCGTTATGTGCCCATCCTATTTTTGCAACGGGACTATCCCGGGTTATTCATGCAGATAGGCAGCTACAAGAAGGCAAGGGTAAAATTGCATTAGCTCATGCGCAATCCGGCATGGGATTGCAATCTAACATTGTGTATTTATTGGAGGGATAATATGAACAAGGTTGCGATTGTAGGTACAGGGCAAACGGTAACGCGGACAAAGAGGAAAGATGTCAATTTGCCGGAGCTAATGCGCGAAGCGGTAAATCGGGCTCTAGAAAGTGCGGATTTAGAGTTTAAAGATATTGATGCTATTTGTGTGGGAAATTCTCCCGAGATGTTTGATGGAGTCAATCATCCGGAAAAATGGGTGGCTGATAGTATTGGTGGTAGGAACTTGCCTGTGATTCGTACGCACACTGGAGGGACAGTGGGGGCATCCACTGGAATTTTTGGGTGGTATGCCGTCTCGTCTGGCATGTTTGATACAGTTCTCGTTGTAAGTGGGAATAAGCTTACAGAAACAAGCGTACAAAAAGGTTTAAGTTATGTTTATTCCCCGATTTATGGGCGCGAGTATGCCGCTGGTGCGCCCTCTGCTGTGGCAAACCAAGCTCGGATGTATATGCATTTGTATCCCGAAGTAACGGAAAGGCATTTTGCAATGATTGGTGTTAAGGCACGTAAAAATGCAATGAATAATCCCTATGCTACCTTAAAGTTACCGAATGTTACGGTGGATATGCTAATGAATTTGCCTTACTTGTCGACCCCGCTTCGTCAACTAGATTCTTGTCCTACTTCGGATGGAGCATGTGCTATGGTGTTGCAAACTCGAGAGAAAGCAAAAGATAGGAATCGGCCAAAAAGTTGGATACAAGCAGTATCTGCTATATCCGACGGAACGAATTATCCCGATCGAAATTGGGCATATCCCATTGCTCTAGAAAAAGCAGCTTTAACTGCGTATAAGCAAGTAGGGATTACAAATCCATTGGAACAGCTAGATGTCATTGAAATGTATGATGCTTTTACCGTGCAAGAGCTTATTTGGTCGGATGGCTTGCAGCTTTGCGAGAGAGGAAAGTCGTACCAACTTTTAGAAGAAGGTATAACGTCGATGGGGGGAAAACTTCCGATTAACCCGAGCGGTGGTGTCTTAAGCAATAATTCCATTGGTGCAACAGCCATGATTCGACAGGCCGAAATTGCCTTACAAATGATGGAGCAAGCAGGGGATCGGCAAGTAGAAGGCGCAAGGGTAGGATTAGCACATGGTTGGGGTGGCTTTATTCAATTTCATACGGTTATGATACAATCGAAAGAAGAAGAGTTAAGTTTTTAACACAATTGCATATGAATTTCAAAAGCGATAAGTGCTTAATCTTTCCCTATATTTGGGAGGGGGGACACCCCCCTAGCTTCGGCCGCGCGGTCGTTCTTCGAGATCGGCTTAAAAATAACATTCGTATTCCAAAGTTATTTTTCTGCAATGAATTACTGCACGTTTTCCGTCCCGTCAACCGTCTCATCACTGCGCGTCCTGCGCTACCCCCCGTGCGG
>RFJE01000342.1 GCA_003695005.1 Candidatus Hydrogenedentota bacterium
CTTTTATACCGCTATACAGTACAATCCAAAAGATTTAGCCGAGGCTTTAAAGAAAAATGGGGGATACATCCCCGGTATTCGTCCGGGGCAGCAAACCGAAGAGTTTATTGAAAAGATTTTAAATCGCGTTACCTTATCGGGGGCCATCTTCTTAGCTTTTATTGCGATTGCACCTGATTTAATTGTAGGTCTTTGGGATTTGCAAAAGTATCGATCGCTTGCCTACATGTTTGGGGGAACGTCTCTCTTAATTATTGTGGGAGTTGCTCTCGAAACATTAAAGCAAATAGAGTCTCAACTCGTGATGCGTCATTATGAAGGGTTTATGGATAAAAATAAAAAATCTGCACCGGTTCGCGGGAGGGTAATGCGATGACGAATCTCGTGCTATTAGGCCCCCCCGGAGCAGGAAAAGGTACGCAAGCAAAAATCCTTTGCGATCGGCTGAACATCGTGCAAATTTCTACCGGGGATATTCTGCGAGAAGCCGTAAAAAATGGCACGAAACTAGGTTTAGAAGCAAAAAAGTACATGGATGCAGGAGAGCTTGTTCCGGACGAAGTCGTCATTGGTATTATTGAAGATAGAATTGTACAAGAGGATTGCAAAAATGGATTTATTTTAGACGGATTCCCTAGAACCGTAGCGCAAGCCGAAGCACTGGATAAAATTTTAAAAGAGAAAAATTTACCTTTATCTGCGGTGATTCATTTTATGGTTCCAGAAGAAGAACTTACAAAGCGACTTTTAGGTAGAGCCGAAAAAGAAGGGCGAAGTGATGATAATTTAGAAACCATTAAAAACCGGATTGCCGTTTATTTTGAAAAAACAGCACCTTTAGTGGAATATTATAAAAAAACAGGTATCTTAAAAGAAATTGATGGACTCGGCACGGTAGAAGAAATTGCAGAAAAAGTAAAAGAGGCAATTGGAAAATAAAATGGCGGTAAGAATTTACAGCGCAAAAGAAATTGAAAAAATTGCCGCATCAGGAAAAATTGCGTATGATACGCATATGCTTTTGCGCGAGCATATAAAACCCGGAGTCAGTACTTGGGAATTAGATAAAATTGCTACGGATTATATTCGTTCTCGAGGAGGGAGGCCTGCCTTTTTAGGCTTTCATGGTTTTCCTGCTTGCTTATGTACGTCTGTAAATGATGCTGTCGTACATGGCGTACCTAAAAAAGACCAAATTTTACAAGAGGGTGATATTATTGGTATTGATTTAGGAGTACAGTACGAAGGATATTTTTCGGATACCGCTTGGACATGGCCTGTGGGAGAAGTAAGTGAGGCTAAAAAACGGCTAATTACAGTTACACAAGAAGCACTCTACCGCGGAATAAAAGCAGCTATGGTCGGCAATAAAATTGGTGCTATTGGGGAAGCTGTCCAAAAACATGTAGAGTCGAATGGGTATTCAGTTGTAAAGACACTTGTTGGACATGGGGTGGGAAAAAGTATTCACGAAGATCCACAAGTCCCAAACTATGGTACGCGCAAACAAGGTCCTAAAATAAAGGCGGGAATGGTGCTTGCTATAGAACCAATGGTAAACGAAGGTACGGATGATGTAATTACAGATAAAGAAGATGGTTGGACAGTAAAAACTGCGGATGGCAAAATGAGCGCTCATTTTGAGCATACTGTGGCAGTGACAGCAGCAGGACCCAGGATTTGTACATTGCCAGTAGGAGCAAATATCAATGTGTTTGAGCTAATGGCTTCATAAGGAGAAGGAAATGAAAGTAAGGGTATCAGTAAAAAAAATTTGTCCGAGTTGCAAAGTAATTAAGCGAAAAGGAGTGGTGCGGGTAATCTGTAGTGCGAATCCGCGACATAAGCAAAGGCAGAAATAGGAGAAAGTATGGCAAGAATTGCAGGAGTCGATTTACCAAATAAAAGAGTTATTATAGCATTAACATACATATATGGGATTGGAAAATCCACATCGAAAAAGATATTAGAAAAAGCAGGTGTGGATGAAAATATTCGCTTAAATGACTTAAACGATGATGATTTAGCGAAACTTCGGAATATTATTGAAAATGAATATACCGTAGAAGGGGAACTTCGCGGGAAAGTTCAAATGAACATCAAACGCTTGATGGATATTGGATGTTATCGAGGCATGCGTCATCGAAGAGGCTTGCCTGTACGTGGTCAACGAACGAAAACAAATGCAAAAACTAGAAAAAAGTGGAGAAGATAAACCATGGGTAAGTACGAAAAGAAGTCAAAAAAAGAAAAAGTAAAAGTACCAAGAGGACGAGTGGTCATTAATGCAACTTATAATAATACGATTGTTACCTTTACAGATTTAGAAGGAAATACCATTTGTTGGCAGTCAGGTGGGACATTAGAGTTTAAAGGCAGTCGAAAGGCAACCCCTTATGCTGCACAATTAGCTGCGAAAAAAGCAGCCGAAGAAGCTATGGAGCGAGGACTTTCCGAAGTAGAAGTCTATGTAAAAGGACCCGGGATGGGAAGAGAAAGCGCTTTGCGTGCGATTGGAACATCCGGCTTAAGGGTTGTTCTTATTAAAGATGTTACACCAATTCCACATAATGGTTGCAGACCAAGAAAGAAAAGAAGGGTATAAGAGAGGAAATTATGGCAAGATATCGAGGACCTGTTTGTAAACTTTGCCGAAGAGAAGGGCTAAAACTATTCTTAAAAGGACAACGATGCATTACAGAAAAATGTAGTTTTAACGATAGAAAAGCGCCCCCGGGACCACCACCGAAAAGACGACCAAAAATGACAGGTTATGCAGCGCAGCTTCGAGAAAAACAGAAAGTAAAAAGGATTTATGGAGTCAATGAAAAGCCATTCCGAAACTTGTTTGCCAAAGCACAGCGTATGAAAGGCATTACAGGCGAAAATTTGCTTATTTTACTAGAAAGGCGATTAGATAATGTTGTGTATCGTATGGGCATTGCTTCGTCTAGAGCACAAGCTCGTAATTTAGTATCTCATGGACATATTCGAGTTAATGGAAAGCGAGTCAATATTGCATCATATCAAGTAAAAGTGGGAGATGAAATATCCCTATCAGAAAAAATGAGATCATCCGAACTTATTGAAGCCAATATCCAAATGGCAAGAGGAGTTGGCTTAATTGCAGAATGGCTAGAAATGGCCGATGATGGTAAGTCTGGCAAAGTAGCACAGCTGCCAAGCCGGGAGAACGTAGATATTCCCATTAAAGAACAAGTTATTGTAGAGCTTTATTCTAAATAAAGGAGTCATTATGGAAGAACAACAAACAGTAACAAAAGTTGCGCCTAAAAATTTACTGAAAGGCTTAAAGCGGCCAAAGTCGGTACAGTTTCAGCATATTGAAACTCGACCGGATTATGGTAAATTTGTAGCGGAGCCTTTTGAAAAAGGCTTTGGGGTTACCATTGGCAATGCACTACGCCGTACTTTAATGTCTTATATTGAAGGCGTAGCCATTACTGCTGTAAAATTTGAAGGTATTTCGCATGAGTTCAGCACAATCGAAGGAGTGCAGGAAGATGTAACCCGCATTATTTTAAACTTAAAAAAAGTAAGGATGAAGCTGAATGAAGCAGGACCTATCACGATTGAAATTGAAAAAAAAGGGGCAGGTCTTTTGCTTGCCGGCGATTTAGCAGAGAGTAGCCAAATTGAAGTTATGAATCCCGAGCTAGTCATTGCTCATTTAAATGAAGATGCGGATATTAAAATGAGCGTGCAAATTGAGCGGGGCCGAGGATACGTGCCTGCTGAAGTTACCAAGCAATTTATTGACGAGGTAGGCGTAATTGCCATTGATGCGCTTTTCTCGCCAATCCGTCGAGTAAACTTTACCGTAACGGAAACAAGGGTCGATCAGCGAACTGATTATGATAAACTTATTTTAGAAGTTTGGACAGATCGTACCGTTGCGCCGGATGATGCTGTCGCATATGCAGCTAAAATCTTAAAAGAGCACTTCACCTTGTTTATTAATTTTGAAGAAGAAATGTACGAAGAAGAAGAATATGACGAAACCGATGAGCGTCTGCATAAAGTGCTGAACTTGCCACTCGAAGAACTTGAATTAAGTGTACGTGCATTAGCCGTGGTGCGCAGTTTAGATATGCGTACAGTGGGAGATTTAGCATCGAAATATGAAGAGGATTTAAGAAAATCAAAGCACTATTCGGACAAAGTGCTTTTACAGCTGAAAAGTAAATTAGCCGAGCTTGGGTTAAGCTTTGGTATGAAAGATATTGTGAGGTAGGGCATCATGCGTAAGTCCAATAAAGTAAAACAACTCAATAGAAAAGCAGAGCATCGAAATGCAATGCTGAATAATATGGCCACGAGTTTGCTGTATCACGAAAGAATTGAAACAACCGTAGCAAAAGCAAAAGCATTGCGTCCGCGAGTCGAAAAGCTAATTACAAAAGCAAAGCATAATTTAAGTCTAGAAGACGAAGCTAAAAAGCTTGCTAATATTCGGCTTGTAGCTCGCTTTATTCAAGACAAAGAAGTCTTGCATAAACTCTTTACCGATATTGCCGATCGTTTTAAAGAAAGACCCGGAGGCTATACGCGGATTATTCGTATAGGACGACGCCAAAGTGATAGTTCCGAAATGGCAATTATCGAGCTTGTTGAAAGAAAAGAGCTCGCACAGCTAAAAGAAGAAAGAAAAAAATTACGCGAAGAGCGGAAAAAATCGAAAGGCGCTTTTAAAAAAGCATAGTGGAATAAGTCAACGATCCGGCTAAACGCCGAGAATGGCTGCAGGCTTTATTGCTGTGGCGTTGTGGACAATCCTGCGAGGCTGAGGGTTTTTTGTACGACGGGGAATAATGTTGTGACAAAAATCGGCTATGACCCGCAGACTTTTCGTCCGACTTACGTAAAGACTACATTGCCGGATGCCACGGTGGCTCAAGACTTAACTTATGACTACGATGCCGTGGGAAACATTACGAGTATTGTGGACAATTTAGAACCGTTAAATTCGCAAACTTTTACTTATGACAATCAATATCGCTTAAAAAGTGCTTCTGGGATTTATGGGAATATAAATTATGCATACACCCCAGGAGGAAATTTGGTACAAAAAGGAAACATAACCTTTAAGTATGGCAGTGCCTGTGCCACTCCGGGACCGGCTCAGGCGGTGTGCGAAGACTCCGAGGGAAACAGTTACTTGTATGATGGCAATGGCAACATGATTATGCGCAAAGGGCGAAGTTTGGTTTATGATAGTGAGGACAGGCTTGTCAGGGTGGATGCCGGCGGTGTGCCGAAGCTCAATTTCATTTATGATTATTCAGGACAGCGAGTTGTTAAGAGTCGCGAAGACGGTACGGTAGTGTATTCCATAAGTGGGTTGTACGAAGTAATGGTA
>RFJE01000343.1 GCA_003695005.1 Candidatus Hydrogenedentota bacterium
ATATAAACCTTTTTGTGCCGCTAACAATAAGTCATAAAACATGCTCTGATTCTTTGTTTTTTCTAGTGCATACGTTTCCGATGCAAAATTTTTATACAAACTAGAAGCATAACCACTTCCTGGCCAAATCCCCTCTTCCATGGAAAGCAAAAATACATAGTCAAATGTTAAACCACGAATGGCTTTTGGATTGCTAATCCAAATTCCATTTTCTACACTATCAAAATAAGAGGATATCAAAAAATTTTTTGTCCACTCAACCATTAAACTAGCACACTGTGGCCAAACATAGTTTACCCCTTCTTTATCTAGAAAATCTAACTGGCGCATGAAAATAAAAAAAGGATGCAACATAGCTTGTAATTCGTCATCTGAGCTAAAATCGGGGAAAAGCTTTTCTACGGTATGGATGATAATTTCTCCGGCTGCATCAAACGAAGTTGCCTTTTGTAGTTGGTTGTAAGCTTCGGTTACAATTCCATGAAACTGCAAGTAACTGTTTAGAGTATCCGAATCAAACGAACCATCGGGAAATACATGGAAACCTAATGCCTGAATTTCCTCTGTTGTTAAAGAACTGCCTGTAAATGAATTTAAAGCAACTCTTTTAAAAGAATATGGCAAAGTATGATAGGGTGAAGGAATGTCCTCTAAATGGTGCTGTTTTGCCATACTCACTAACACTTCATCTAAGGAAACAGGGAAATCTGCATACTGTCGAACAAAACTATTCGAAGCAAACTGGATTGTCTCCTGAAGGGTTGCTGTTTGTGTAACAATTTTTACAAGCAATAGCAATCCAGATCGTACTACTTCGGCTTTAGCCGATGGCACCGAAATAAAATTCAAAGGCAAACCTTGCAGATAAGAATCTAAAAGGGGTGCTAACTTTTCCATCTCCGGTGACACAATAGCAATTTTATCATATTTTGTTTTGCCTTGCAAAATGAGATCTCGAATTTCATACTCTAAAAATTTAGCTAAGGAAGAAACAGAGAACGCCTCCATTAGCTGAATCGAATCATCCTTTTGTAGCTTTTTTGGCAACTTGTCGTATAAAAAAAATTGCTGAAGTTTTTGCAAAGTCGTCTGTGCTGTTTCTACATCATCCTGCTGTTCGAACAGATTGCATTTTTCTTTCCAAAATTTTTCCGAGATAAAATATTGCTTTTGCCAATTTTTTAACGTACTTTTTATAATTTCATCCGGAATGCTTTGTGGCACAATTTTACGACGCATAAAAACAAGCAAATTGGCTTGCTGCATTAAAACTTCAATGGCATGGAAATGTGCTTTCGAAAGCGTCGTAGGTAACCATATAAAATAAGTACGCTTCTTCTCCTCTTTGTTTGCTTCTTTTATACTGCTAAGGGAAGTATAAGTTTTTTCTGCCATATTTAGGGAAAAATCAGCATTAAAAATTTCGCTAGCTAACTTTTTTAAATCTTCCTCTTTTACACTTCCTTTTAAAAACTGATCTATATTGTCTAAATGAGCCTCAGGATAATGCAAGACGAGCTCAGAATAAAACTGACTTAACTGGTTTGCAAGCAGAAGTAAACGCCGGAAAAACCCTTTTTTTTGCAAATCCTCATCTGCAGGAAAAAAATCATAAAATGGCGTGCCTTTATGAAACCGATTTTCTAAAAAAAGTGTGCTATAATAAGAAAATATTTTTTGACGAATGACACTTGCTGAAAGCAAACTTGTTTCTTGCGGCAATAACTCATTTGCAAGGGCTTCCTCTAAATAAAAAAATCGTATAAAAAAACAAACTCCGAACTTTTCCGAAATTTTCTTTTCTAGATAAGATCGCATTCCTTTAGCAAAAATAATGATATTCGCTTCCTGTAATGATTCACGGAAATGATCCTCTAAATGCTTAAAAAATTCTTCTTCTAATAAAGAAATACTTTTTGCTGTAATGACGTTACCAGCCATAGCAGATAGAAATTTGAATCCACGCATGTACAGACAAGGAAATTTTAAGTTGTAAGGTACGCGCTTAATCAGCGATACGGCGAAACGCCGTATCGCTGGGCGGTAAGGGTTGGCGGGAACCAACCCCGATGAAAGAAACTTATGCTGATTTCGCTTGGCCGGCAATCACTAAATCTGCTTCCACAGCATCATTTAAACCAACGCCACCTCTATCTTCGCGCTCGACTCTATCATATAAAGAAATTTTTGGATTAAAGATAAACTTTAGCAATAGAAGTGGCCATGATTTATGGTAAGTTAAAGTCTCATAATATTCCGGTGCAATTTTCTTAATTTTAGGCAAATAGTTCCATGCCACCGAAGGAAAATCATGATGCTCGTTGTGATAGCCAACATTCAAAGAGGGAATGTTTAAAATACCATAATAGCTATAAGTCTCTTGCGGTGGATTGATTGTGTAATGCTCCTGAATAAGGCGACCACCAACTGGACTTAAACCAAATCCAAGCCACATACTTGCTGCTAAGTAAAGTAAGGATACAGGTCCCCAAAAATAATACACAGCAATATCCACTCCAATAACAGCAATTAAATTAATCACAACCCATGTATCAAAAAACTTTACTTCTCGAATCCGACTTGTTCGCAATGTTTGCCAAAGCGGGAACAAGAAAATCCAGAGTAACTTCATATACCAGCGATTTTTTACTAGCTTTGCTTCCCATTTTGATGGCATATCTGCATCTAACTCATAAATTCCCTGAAAGGCATGATGTTTCATATGATATTTTTGAAACGATACAAACGAAGGAATAAACATTGGTGTGTTGACCAATACTCCGGCCAGAGAATTCGCAATTCGGCTTTTAAAAATTAAGTTATGCGAAGCATCATGAACTAAAGCAATAAACATATGATTGATAATGGTACCTACAAAAAAAGCAGCTAAGATTGCCACCCACCAAGGCTGTTTACCAATAAAATAAGCTATCGTAAATTGTAATGACACCCCTATAACAATAAGTAAAAAACTCCATGGATTCCGTTTCCCTAATAACTGGCGTATTTCAGGATGCTTTTCCATAATTTCTTTTGTTCGCGCTCGATGCGGCTCAGGCCCTTGTGCATGATAAAAATCTGTTTGTTTTGCTTGAGACATATTTCCCCCTTAAACTTATAGGTTGAATTTACACCATATTTTAAAAAAAACTTACCATGGCAAGCAATTGTTGTTTTTTTACAAC
>RFJE01000344.1 GCA_003695005.1 Candidatus Hydrogenedentota bacterium
AATATAGAGAATAATGAAACGATTACTGTGCTTGACTTACTATTTCTTTTAAGTAAGTAGGTCTATGAGAAAAATTTTAGTTATGTTATTTTTATGCTCACCTTTATTCGCAAAGTATGTGGAAATTCCTTATACAAAAAGCAAACCTACGAAAGCTACACTATTAGGTACTGTTTATTTTTCTTATGGGTCTAGTCGCATTACAAAAGAAAATAGAAAACAACTCCGTAAAATTGCAGAGAACATTTTAGACATGATGAGCATATCTCCCTTGGACGAAAATCAAACCTCCATGTTTCATCCCGAACAACTTAAAATTATAGGATTTGCTGATAGTGCAGGGAACAGTGAGTTTAATTTACAGCTTGGTTTAAAACGAGCAGAAGCTGTGGCTAGAGCATTAGAGGATTATGGGATTCCTATTGAGAATGCAAAAATTGCTTCGTATGGCGAAACCAAGTCGGCCGGCAAAGCTTTAAAATATCGTCGTGTAGAAGTGTGGTATATGCCAAAAGCTAAATTTCCTACGGTCTATTTTACAATTATTTTTATTTTGTTTATTTTGCTATTTGGTGGCATTATTTTGTATTTTTTACAAAGACCTCGCCAGCCAGTTTATTACTAGCAGTATCTTTTATACGGGAGCGGCTCTCGTTTTTAATGTTAATTCAGCGGTTCTCGGCGTTTCGCCGAGAACCGCTGTAAACCGAGTTCTTGACGCTTTATGTCGCGATTGTTTTTCCTCTAATGGGAATGCTTTCGAATAGGGAAAAAATTTTTGTCTCTGTCGCAGGTTTCGATAATACTTCGGGGGCTGGTATTTTACTTGATGCAAGAGTGGCACAGTCACTAAAGCAAAATTTTTTTTCTGTAAGTAGCTGTGTAACCTCTCAATCTTTTTTTGCTTCTAAAAAGCATATTAAAATGCAAGTTATTGATAGGACTCTCTTTGTGGATCAACTCAAAACCATCCAAGCCAATCAAATTATGGCGATAAAAATCGGTCTTATGCCATCTGTGGATTTAGCCAAAGATCTCGTTGGGTTTTTAAAAAAATGGCAGAAGCATGAATCGTTTCCCGTAGTCCTTGATCCCATTTATAGTGCAACATTAGGGAAAAACTTTATTCCTCAAAAACAATATTTAAAAATACAACAAATACTTTTACCACATGTTCAAGTCATTACGCCGAATAAAAGAGAGTGGGCTTTGCTTAAAAAGTTGGCTTTTAAGCAAACACCATCCGTAGTGGTAACAGATGCCGATGATGCCTCTACAACCATCCATCACTTTTTGTATGAAGGTGGTACTTTAAAAGCGCAATTCGAAATGCCAAAGTTAGAATTTAGCGTTATACGCGGAACAGGATGTGCCTTTTCTTCTGCTCTAGCTATTTTTTTGGCGAAAGGCATAAATATGCTTCCAGCAAACAAAAAGGCTGCCAAACATGTTCAACGCGGTATAAACAAAGGGGTTAGTATAAACGGCATCCGCTACTTGCACTGGAATTAAAATGAAGTTTGAAAGTACACAAACAGGTAACGTATTTTTAGGACTCGATGTTCCACAAGGTTTTCTGCAAAAATGGGAAGCTTTTCAGCAAGAACAATTTGCACGAGGTAAGCAACCAAATTTAAGATGGACACCTTGGTATAAGTTTCATTTAACTATACTATTTTGGCCATCTTTGTCCCGTTCTACTTTTTACCAAATACTTTCTTCATTGCAAAATCCAAGCATCGCTGATGAAATAACATCTGCGAAATTACATTCTAGTATCCAAGGCTTTCATTTCTTTTTAAGGTCACAAGTTTTGTTTTTAAAAGAGACCTCGGAAGATATTTTTAACTTTCATAAAAAAATGGTAAACCTTGTTTCGAAAGATACATCCATCCCTTCGCTAGCATCTCGTAATCATTTCGTTCCTCACTGGACAGCTGCGCGAAAATTCCATTCTTACCATTTGCAAAAGCAGCAATCTTATTTTACAGCCTTAAATAGCTTTGAGCATTCTAGCGAAATTACTTGCATCTCGTTGTATTTTTCTCGCAATGGAATTTATGAATCTCATCCATTACAGCAATTCTCGGCGAAACGCCGAGAATCGCTGAATCCTTTAAGTTCTTTTTAAAAATTTATTTAGCAGACGCTGCCAATCAATATCATTTGTACGATTTACGTAAACATATAAGCCTAGTCCAAAACATAAAAAGTTAGCAAGCCATGCCGATATACTCGGTGATAGGATGCGGGCTTGCACAGCTATTGAGTCTGACATTAAATAAACTACATAATAAAGAAAGATAAATATCATACTCAAACCAAATCCAATTCCCTTGCCACTTCGACGATTGACAATAGCTACTGGAAAACCTAAAAATACAAAGACAAGAGATGCAAATGGAAATGCATTGCGCTTGTTCCACTCCATGACTAATTCTAAATATTTTTCTCTGGCTTCCTCTCCCTTTAAATTACGATGTTTTTCAATCTCTGCTTCGAGCTTATCACGCGAAAGCGCTTGTGGCATACTCACTGGAACTTCTTTTTTGTCTTCTCTTAAATCCCGTATGTTAATATCTACATACCCTTTCATAAAATCAATTCGCTGCATACTCTTTTGCTGCTTATTTTGGTTAAAAATATAGCCTTTATACAAACGTAATGCTTTTTGTTTTCGACCATCGGGATATACTTTTAAAATTTTTTCCCCCTCTTTTGCAATAATCAGTTGCCTTAACCTGTAATAATTGTCTGTTGGATATAGAGAACGAATCTGGATATTATAAATTTTATCTGGCTTTTTTTTTCGATGATTCCGTTCAACCCGCTCAATATAAATATGCCTTTCGTTCTCTTTCGTTTTATCAAGAATCGTAAAAACTCCTGGCTCTAAAATGGCAATTGGATCATAGTCATAAATTTCCTCCATAATCGACCGCATTTTTTTCATGCAGTATGGATTCAATGTCCACTGAAAATAAAACTGAAATGCTGTTAGTAAAACGCCAATCAAAAGCAATGGCCGTAAAATGCGGGAATATTTTACACCACCTGCTCTCATGGCAATAATTTCCGAATCTGCATTCATACCACCAATGGTAATAATGGTGGACATTAAAGCAGCCATTGGTACCGTTAAGGTAATTGTCCATCCAAGAGAATAAAATAAAAGCTCTAACACCGTTTGCGATGGCATTGATTTTTCAACTGCATATTTAATAGCATCTTTTAAGTAAAAAATTAAGATAATAAACGTAAAAAATAAAAACCCGCTTATAAAAGGTGCAAGCCAATTTCGCACTATATACCAAGATAAGATACTTGGTTTGAGTCTCACTTTTCTTCTACCTGATAAATGATCTGGTTTTTTGTAAGCCTATACACCTTTACATTAAAACGGGGAAGCTCAATTGTATCTGCAACTGGAAATTCCTTTTTCTGGGATAAATCTGGTTTTGTTTTTAAGCGAAAATAATACTCTTCGTAAATAAAATATACTTTTTTTCCATTGCTCCCTGCAAATTTCCACTTGCGAAAGACAAGCCTTTTTTTTCCGTCAACATATTCTATTTTAGAAGATCCTGCAATCACCTCTCCGCTTTTCGCCACGGCCGCTGATTTTGGGCTTTTACGATCAACATAGGCACGTGTGCTTTTACTCTTACACGAAAAAATCGCTATCAAAAGGCAAAAAGTTGCCAGCAATTTTCGGTGAAGGGAAAAAAGGCCTGCTCGGCGCAGTTCCGCAGCCTTAAGCGAGGACTGTTTGAGCACGAGCAGGCCTTTTTTCCCTATTTTTAATTTGATTACCAGCGATTCTCGGCGAAACGCCGAGAATCGCTGAAAAGTTGCGCACTTAATTTTCATTAAGAAGATGTAAATGCCAAAGGCCACGCAGCGTCAACTCTCTATCGAGTACATCAAACAAATCTTCATTAAATGCAAGCTTATCTACAATACCGCCTGTAGCGATTCGTAGCGGCCTTTGGCTCCAGGATAAATTTTTTTCAATCTCTTCTAATATCTCGCGGATCATACCACGATAGCCATAAAAGGCTCCAGCTTCTAAAGCCTGTATGGTGTTTTTAGCAGGTAATTTGCTCGAGTGAGAAAAACCAACTTTCGGAAGTTGCGCCGTTAATTTAGATAGGCTATCAAAAGCAGTATGAATTCCTGGAATAATACAGCCTCCTTTATACATACGATTGCAGATACTACAAAAGGTAATGGC
>RFJE01000345.1 GCA_003695005.1 Candidatus Hydrogenedentota bacterium
GGTTCTTTTAAAGACTTAGGAATGACGGTTTTAGTATCACAGGTCAAGTCCATGATTCGCGAAGGCCAACCTATTGAGGCAGTAGCCTGTGCATCCACGGGTGATACTTCCGCAGCACTAGCAGCGTATGCTGCCAATGCGGATATTCCAAGTGTCATTTTATTGCCGCGCAATAAAGTAAGTGTGGCACAGCTCATTCAACCTGTTGCCAATGGTGCTATGGTACTTGCACTCGACACCGATTTTGATGGCTGTATGAAAATTGTACAGGAGCTTACCAAGGAAAAAAGCATATACCTTGCCAACTCCATGAATTCACTGCGGATTGAAGGGCAAAAAACAGTCGGGATTGAAGTCGTACAACAACTCGATTGGACAGTACCCGATTGGTTCATTATTCCGGGTGGAAATTTAGGCAATGTATCGGCCTTAGGCAATGGTCTTCTTATGATGTACGATTTAGGCTTAATTGCCAAGCTACCGCGCATTGCCGTTGCGCAATCAGCAAAAGCTAATCCACTCTATCAATCTTACTTAAAAGGTTTCGAAGAATTTAAGCCTTTAACTGCAGGAAAAACATTAGCTTCTGCCATCCAGATTGGAAACCCTGTTTCTGTAAATAAAGCCATCCGCACCCTCAAGAAATTTAATGGCGTAGTTGAGCAAGCCACGGAAGATGAACTTGCCAATGCAGCCTCGATGGCAGATTTTTCGGGGCTTTTAACCGACCCTCATACAGGTGTGGCATTGGCTGCTTTATTAAAGTTAAAGGAGAAAAAAATCATCCGCCAGGAAGAAACCGTTGTGGTAATTTCCACTGCCAATGGATTAAAATTTATTGATTTTAAGGTAAAGTATCACCAAAATACACTCGAGGAAGTAAGTGCAAAATACCAGAATCAACCCATTGAACTAGAAGCGTCTCTGGATGCAGTAAGGCGAGTTGTCCACGAAAAAATAAACGATCGACTGAAAGGGAAGTAAAATGGAACGGAAACCCACAGGTTTTTCTACATTAGCAGTACATGGTGGAGAAACGCGCGATAAGGAACATAGTCCGCTTACGATGCCAATTTACCAAACAGCGACTTATACATTCCAAGATACAGCAGCTCTTCATGCTTTTTTTCGAGGAGAAACGGAGCGTATTGCAGAATATGGTCGTTATGGCAATCCTACTCAAAATGCTGCTGAGCGGAAATTAGCCGCTTTAGAAAATGCAGAAGCTGCCCTACTTTTCTCGAGTGGTATGAATGCTGTTACTACAGCGATTTTAGCCATCTGTAAAAAAGGGGATCATATTGTAATTACGAATGATAGTTATCGCCGAACCCGTCAGTTTATTCGACAAACATTAGCGAAATTTGGAATTGTATTTGATTTTGTGGATCCAACTGCAGAAGCCATTGCCAATGCCATTCGAGCTGATACCAAGTTACTCATTTCAGAGTCCCCAACGAATCCGTATTTGCGAGTTTTAGATTTAGAGGCAGTGGTGAGCGTCTGCAAAGAAAAAAAAGTAAAAACTCTTATCGACTCGACGTTTGCAACCCCCTATAACCAGAGACCATTAGAATTTGGGATTGATTTAGTGGTTCACTCTGTAACAAAGTATTTAGGGGGTCACAATGATATTTTAGGTGGTGCGCTTTTAGGAAAACAATTTTTTATCGATGCCATTAAAGAATTACAAGCGGTGATGGGTGGTATTTTAGATGCCCATAGTTGCTATTTATTACTGCGAGGTTTAAAAACATTTGCTCTTCGAATGGAAAAACAAAATTCCAATGCCATGGAAGTATCACAATTTTTAGAATCTCATCCTAAAGTAGAAAGAGTTTTTTATCCCGGCTTACCCTCCCATCCTGACTATAAAATTGCTAAAGAGCAAATGAGTGGTTTTGGGGGAGTCATATCATTCCAAATAAAGGGAGGATTAGAAGAAGGCTCTCGCTTTATTGATTCCTTAAAAATTCCGCAAATTGCCCCGAGTTTAGGAGGGGTAGAAAGTTTAATTGAGCAACCAGCATTAATGAGTTACTATGAGCTAACTACCGAAGAGCGAGAAGCCATTGGTATTTACGACAATTTAATTCGTTTGTCTTTAGGCATTGAAGATGCCGAAGACATCATTGCCGACCTTAAGCAGGGACTCGAAAAAATATGATTGTGATACATGAAAACCCATTTTTAAAAAGCAGTATTACAAAAAATACTTGCTTGCGCTATATTGGCAATACCCCATTAGTGCAGCTTAAGTCCATTACAAAAGATTTTCCCGAAACCATGCAAATATGGGGGAAACTAGAAGGTTTAAATCCCGGAGGTTCTGTAAAAGATCGAGCTGCCATGATGATGATTTTAAAAGGAATTGAATCTGGCGAATTAACCCCGGATAAAGTGATTTTAGACTCTACGAGTGGGAATACCGGAATTGCTTTAGCCATGATAGGATCGGTACTTAAAATTCCAGTGGAACTTTGTGTTCCGGGAAATGCGTCCGGCGAGCGGATCCAAAGAATGGAAGCTTATGGAGCAAAAGTAATTTTCTCTTCTCCCCTAGAAGGTTCTGATGGAGCTATTTTAGAAGCAAGAAAATTGTATGAAGAAAATCCCGATAAATACTTTAAACCGGATCAATATGCTAATCCTGCTAATCCCTTAGCTCATGTTATGAGTACCGGTCCTGAAATATGGAAACAAACCAATGAAAAAGTAACTCATTTTGTAGCGGCTATTGGAACCACGGGAACTATCATGGGTACGGGGCGCTTTTTAAAGGGGAAAAATCCAAATATTCAAATTATTGCCGCCGAGCCAGACGATGCCTTTCATGGATTAGAAGGCTTAAAACACATGGAATCTTCTTTAGTGCCGGCAATTTTTCATCCCGAAGAACTTGATGGGAAAATATCTGTTCCTACAGAGCCTGCCTATGCTTTAGCAAGAAAGCTTGCAAGAGAAGAAGGCATTTTTGCCGGGCAAAGTTCCGGAGCAGCTGTTTATGCTGCTCGCGAAGTTGCTCTTAAGTTATTAGACCAAGGGCAAGAAGAAGCCTGCATTGTTACCATATTATGTGACTCCGGAGACAAGTACTACTCTAAGGGACTTTGGGATTTTTCGATTCCGTACAAAGACGATCGCTAATCTAAATAAGCAAAGCCATCATCATCCGTATCTTTAATCGTTAAGATATCGGTAAGTTTTGTTATTTCAAAAACTTTTAAAAGAGATGGCGGAACTGCAGTAACGACCATTTTTCCTTTTTTTTCTTTAAGCTCTCTGTTTAAGGCAACTAAAGCCCCTAATCCTGTGGAGTCTATATA
>RFJE01000346.1 GCA_003695005.1 Candidatus Hydrogenedentota bacterium
GGTTTAATTTCTTTGTTTTTTACTGTATTTTCTGCAGGAGCCGGTGGAATTTCTCATGTAGGCCATTTAGGTGGGTTGATTACAGGATATTTATTATTGTTGAGAGGAGAGCCAAATTCCAAGAAATTAAGCTTTTGGGAAAAAATCCGCAGTGCAAAGAAAAAAAGAGAGTGGGCTAAAAATCAAGAAAGAATTTTCGAGGAGATGCACCGCGAAGAAAAGTTAGATTATCTTTTAACAAAAATTTCAAAAAGGGGCATGGCTTCGTTAACTCGCAAAGAAAAAAAGTTTTTAAAGGAAACGTCTCAAAAATTGCAACAAGAAAAAGAAAAGCGAGAAGAGTCAAAATCGGATATACATTAAAATGGTTTTTAAAAAAGTTTTTTTTATAAAAGTTCTTTTTTTCCTTTTTTTTTATTCTTATGGCATATTTTCTGTTGAGCTAAAAAATTCACATAAGCAGGATTGGTTGCAAGATCTCAAGTCGCAAGCAGGTAGCTTGAGAGCTGGTTTTTTTGTGGATTATTCTTATATGCTAGAGCATGCACCTTCGATTCCTGCGACTGCCACTGCACACTGGTGGGGATTTTCCGGAATTTTGGATTATGCTATACAAGACGGACTTTGGATTTCGGGAAGACTCGGCTATAAAAGGCTCATAACTCTTTATATTGAGCAATATGAGCAAGATGTTTCTACATACGTAATACCCTTCGACATGACTCTCTTTTGGGAGTTTGATTCACTTATGTTTCGCGATGGGAGACTTTTACCTGGAGCAGGAGTGGGGATTTATTTTTATGGGTCACGAACCATAAATTCGCAACAAGAGCCGAATTCTTCGTTTCATAGTGTCTATGTAAATGTGACTCTTCGGTTTTTACGTCGGATTGCCGATAACTGGCTTATGAGCGTAGATTTTGTGCCTGCTTGGAATTTGACCCCCGGGCAGCAAAAAAAGTACTGGATTACGGATTTATTTTCTTTCTTATTTCAATTCTATGCTGGGGTTTTTTACGAATTATGATTTCGTACAAAAAACTATTTGCTTTATTTGCATTAGCTCTTGCGCTTATTTTACTTTGGGATAATCCGCTAATGTCACCTTTTCGTATTTTTGTAGTATATTTGCATGAAATTTCGCATGCATTAGGAGCAATTGTAACCGGTGGGGCTGTAAAAAAGTTAGTTGTGAATTTAAATGAATCGGGATATACTACGACTGTGGGTGGCTCTTTTTTCATTACAGCAATTTCGGGTTATATTGGCAGCATTGTTTTTGGGGGGATGATGCTTTTAAGTAGTTTAGGCAATCACTTTACTCGGCTTTCTGCAATTTTTGTTGGCTGTCTTCTTTTGTTGTTTACAATTTTATTTCCTTCGGGAAACAATTTATTTATTTTATTGTTAGGAATTTGTTGGGGGCTTGCTTTTTTAATTGTTGGTTTTTTAGACGGGCGTATTGCAAAGATGACACTTTTTTTTATGGGGGGATTGGCATCGCTTTATGGATTTTACGATTTAGGAGATTTTTTTCGTGGGAATATTGAACTTACGGATGCAGGGATTTTAGCAAAGCATTATGTGGGTGATTCTTTCTTACAAGGGGTGGTCGCGTATGCCATTGCGATTGGGATAGCTAGCATTTCTATTTTTGTATTATTGAAAGTTGTAAAAATGGCACTCATGAATGAGAAAGAGGTAGAACCGGAGGAAGTTTCTTCGGATAATTTTCCTTTTGTACCGACGGATAAGCCTTTATCGGAAATGACGGCCGAAGAATTTATTCTGCTGATGCGGGCAGAGAAAATGAATCGCGAGCATCAGGCTCATTCTTTTCCTGTGGAAGATCGTTATCCGGAGAAGTAGGGATGGGGAAAAAACCGGAACTGTCGATTCATGAAAAATTGGAATTATTAGATGCTCTTCGTAAAAAGTATCGGGAAGCGGCAGAAAAATATGGTAAAAAGTATTTTAATGTTTCGGATTTAGAAAGTAGAATCCAAGCTCTTTTACAAAGTAAGGGATCGATTTTATTATTTTTAGAGCATGAAAAAGAGTTTTACGAAACATTAAAAGCAAAAGCCCTCGCAGATTTAGAAGAAGAGAAAAAGCGGCAAGAGTTTCATGAAAAAGCTGCCAAAATTATGCGGGAAAATTTAGAAAAAATTCAGAAGTATCCAAAGTTAACTTTTTCGCAAGCAGCAACGGAAGAAATTATGCATTTTGTCGGTGCCATTACTGAATTTATGAATCGGTATCATAATATCTTAACATTTTTATTTCGTGGTAAGCCGGAGTGGAAAGAAATGAGTGGAGCCTTTGCAGAGCTAGAGAGATTTCATATTCCACCGGATGGAGTCGCTACGCCACTTTTAAAATATTACGAAGAAGAGATACAGGGAAAAAGTATTGAGCAAATGGAAAAGCTTGATAGGCAAATTATGCAAACAGGGGGGCTTGCGATTTATCGTTTATTACTAGAATTAGATAAGCTTGTAAAGTCATTGCCCGAGGAAGAAAAGAAAAATTTTATTCAGTTTTATACTCATGATAGAACACCATTTACTGCGGAAGAAAAAGAGTATTATAGGTCGAGGCGTGTTATGGATATTATCAACGAAGCTCGTTTTTTCCTGCAAGGCATTCTAGAAGATTTTCGTATTGAAGATTTAGTAAAGCATGCTTACCGATCTTAAAACGGTTCTCGGCTAAACGCCGAGAACCGCTGATTTAAAAATAAGAAAAAATGCTCATGCTAAAAGCGATGAGTGGCACCAACAAACACTGTGTTTTTTTGCATTGCTAAATAAATTTGTTTTTTAGGCTTAAATGCATAGCGATTAATTCGTTCTACACGCCGGTTGTATTCTTTTACAGACAAAAATGTATCGAGCACATTGCCAACATAAAATAAAACCGACGAAACAAAAAACAGGGCACCAACTAAATAAAGTGGCTCATTTGTATCATCAATTTCGCGAACAAATTTACCATCCACAATCACATCTCTTGTTTGGTGTGCCGATAGCATTGCAGAAATTCCTACTGCTAATGTGCCATAAGTACCTAAAAAATAAATGACTCCTCGTGAAATTTTTCCGGCATAAAAGTGTCCCGCACCAGCTACCACTAAAGAAAGACCAACCCCCGTCCAAACATCTTTTTGCTTTAATTTTTTCCGACGGCGTTTTTTCTTTTTTTTGGTAAAAAGATTATCTTCCGCAGGATCTTTTACGTTTTGTGTATTTGTTGTAGAATTTGGTCTTTTTAACTGAATTTTTTGGTTGGACTGCTGTGTGTTGTTCGTAGAGGTCGGTCTTTTTAGCTGAATTTTCTGATTAGTTTGAGCGAAAAGAAAAGATATGCTGTAGGAAAAAGAAAGCAATATGGCGAGTTGTCGAATCATTCGTCTTCCTCTTCTTCGTCTAATTCAGATCGTTTTACACGTTTTTGCTTCGTTACCCCTCGCACTCCTTTTGCTTCGGGAATACGATAAGCAGCGGCTAAAGAAACTCTTCCAAAAAAGTCAAAACGGGATTCTTTTAAGTCGGAATCATTAATGGTTGTATTTTGGAATAATGTGTTGGTTAAGTCATTTCCGGCTAATAAGTTTAATTCAAATACCACACCTTTTAATTTCGGATGAAAGAACTCAAGACCCATTCCATAAAAAAGCCGAAATCCCCAAGGATTAAAGTTACTTGGTAAATCCACATTGCGTTCCGTCGTTTGGCTAACTTCTTGGATTTCACCGCCTTTGAGCTGATTTTTTCCTTCGTACTGCGATCGGGCAATAGCACTTCCTTGAGAGAAAGTAGCTTGCAGTGGACACAAAGCTAAATCCCCACACCCACCAATGGAAAATTTGGCAGCTCGTAGGATTTCAAACCCAACAATGGCAATAAAGCGAAAGCGGCGTTTTATATCTGCAGACTTGCCTTTAAAAGCTAGACCGATGGTTACATAATCTTTTAGCCAATGGTCATAAATTGTATCATCCGCTTCTTTTACACCATTTTTATTCGTGATAATACCTTCATATTTTAACAAGAAATCTTGCCTGACAAAACCAAACGAAGGTTCAATGTGAATTTCCGGAGTTAGAGCAAAAGAAGAAAAGACTTGCATCCCCCATTCCGTTGATTTACCCACAAACAAAGGTGCCCCATAAAAAGGGCGAGACCCGACTTTCCCAATTGTAATAAAGCTACCATAGTAACCGCGCAGACCGACGGTATTTTCCGCCATTAACATAAAGGGGGTAAAGCACATTACTACAATGAAAGTGTATATTTTTAATTTTTTTAAAACCACAGTTGCTTTGTACCTCGTAAAAAGACTCTGCCTACATGAAAGCCAATTCCCGTATCATTGTTATCAATACTATAATAAGATGTCCATTCATAGCCTAAAAGGGCCGAAACTTCGTAATCTTCTAATGCAACACCCGCTGCGAGCTCATAGTGGATAGCAATGCCACCTCTTTCTTGTAGCGAAAATTCTTCTCTCGCAGGTCCGCTTTGTATAGACTCAATTCCTAGCAAAGGTGCCCATACCACTCGCATAGACACAGTGTGAATCAGTGACCATTTTTTGAAATCCCATGTACTCATATCACGGAATCCAAAGGTATAGCCCAATCCAGGTTTTGGATTGCTGGATACAATCGTTGTTTGGTTCGTCCCTGTCCCTATTACTGTTATGTCTCCAATTTTAGGTGTAGAGTAAAAAACAGGGCCTGCAAAGACAAATAAAAATCCCATGTCTTTTTTTCGCTGTAATAGCTTAAATCCAAGCCGAAGTTCTTGGCTTGTAAAAATACCATCATCCATTGTTAAACTTCTAGAAAAATTTTCTGATTTATAAGTCCCCGAAACATTTACAGCCCCTTTTTTTACAAGAGCAAGGGAAGAGGCTAATTCTACAGCATAAATTTGATAGGCATATAACACTTCGGTCTTTGCAGCAAAAGACGTGGTTTTAATAGGAGCTGGTTTTTCTAAATTTCCAGAATAACCAGCAAATGTAAATCCACCGATACCTAAATCAAGAGTTGCTTGTAAAAAATGCCTTTTCTCGGCCAACAACACAAGCGGAGCAATAAAGAGGCAAATGTATAAAAATTTCCTCATTTTTTACAAAATGAAAAGAGACCGACAGAAAGACAAGAGGTTTTTAGGCAGCGATTCTCGGCGAAACGCCGAGAATCGCTGAAATTGAATAAAAAATAGGGCAAAAAGGCCTGCTCGTGCTCAAACAGTCCTCCTCCCTCACCTTTTGCATTCGCAAAAGGTGAGGGACTGCGGAACTGCGCCGACCAGGCCTTTTTACCCTTCACCGAGAATTGCTGGTTTTTAGGGAATGCATAAGCAAAAAAATAATTGACGGGTTGTCCAAATAAAATAAACAGTGTTCAGAAAAAGGGGGATCTATGGATTCAAAAAAAATCATTGTATTAGGGGCAGCTGGAGCTGTTGGTAGTGTGGCGGCTAGGACGCTGTGTAAATGTGCGGATATGGCGAATATCGAAAAAGTTGTCTTAGCAGATATTGACCTAGAAAAAGTAAATGCATTAGCAAAAGAATTTGGCAAGATAGCAACCCCTATTCAGGTGGATGTGCTCAATAAGCAGGCGCTTTCTTTGCTTGTAGAAGATGCTGATGTTGTGCTGAATTGTGTCGGGCCATTTTACAAGTTTGTCGAGCCCATTTTAAGTACCGTTATGCAAGCCGGTACGGATTATGTCGATGTATGTGATGATGTAGATGTTACTTTACGCATTTTAAACCAGGATAACGTGGCGCGCTCACAAAATATGAGTGCTGTAATTGGAATGGGAAATTCACCAGGAATTCCGAATTTACTAGCTCGGTTTGCAGCCGATTTTTTATTTGATAGGCTTGATGCTGTGGATATTTATCATGTTCATGGTGGAGAGGAATTTGAGGGTCCAGGAGTCATTGCTCATAGGTTTCACTGCATGAGCATGGAGATTCCGCAGTACATCAATGGGGAAATGCAATTTGTACGATTTTTTGAAGAAAGTGGAAAAGCATTACGAACAAAGACGAATTTCCCACATGTAGGAGAAAATATTACTGTATATCCCTATCCGCATCCAGAACAAGTTACGTTACCGAAGTATTTATCCTTAAAGCAAGTAACGAATCGTGGAACAGTTTTACCGGAAGAGTATTATGATCTTACTACAAAAATAGTGGAAGCTGGTTTACACTCCAAAGACCCTGTGGAAGTCAATGGACAAAAAGTGATTCCCTATGATTTTAGCATTGCTTATTTAATCCAAAAAAGGGATGAAATGCTAAAAAAGATGAATTTTGGCAGTCGGAAAGGTTGCTTAAAAGTCGTGGTTTCCGGTCAAAAGAGAAAAAAGCAAAAGCAGTATGAGTTTATAATTGCTTCATCGCAAATGGCTTTAGGAGAAGGGACTGGAATCCCAGCTGCCATGGCAACATTACTCATGGCACAAGGTAAAATTCATCGCAAAGGAGTTTTTCCACCCGAAGCAGGAATTAACCCATTAGATTTTTTTAAGCTTATAAAACCCGTCTTAAAAAGTAGTAACCAAGATAAATCTTTTGGTGGTCTAGAAGTGTATGAAATAAAAAAAGGGAAACGAAAGCCTGTTTCTATTGAAAAAATTGTAGGAAAAGCAATGATAGCAAAAACTTTAAAAAATATTTTCCGTAAAACAGAAGAAATCCAACTTGTATGAGGAAAAACTCTGCTGTTGTCCTCGCCATTGACCATGGCACATCAGGAATGAAAACAGCTCTGGTCAATTTGCATGGCGAGGTTATTCAGACAGCAAGTTATCCTACGAAATTGATTTTTACTTCTGATGGTGGAGTGGAACAATCTGGAACAAACTGGATACAGGCGGTTGAAAAGAGTATTGCTCTCTTATACCACAATAAGCAAGAGTATCGAAAAAAAACAATTGCATTATGTATCTCTTCCACATTTTCTACAACTGTAGCTGTCGATAAACAAGGTAATGCTCTTTCGATATTAACTTGGCTAGATGCAAGAGCAGCAAAAGGAATTCGCAAGAAATTTGGTGGTAAATTTTTAGGATATTCTTTTTTTAAAATTTTGCCATTTTTATACTACACAGGTGGTGGACCTACTTTATCCGGAAAAGATGATTTAGCTCATATATTATTTTGGAAAGATGAAAAACCGGAAATTTACGAAAAAGCGCAATTTTTTTTACCTAGCAAAGATTACTTAAATTTTGTTCTAACCGGAAATGTTTTTGCAACGTATGATTCCATGGCTCTTTTTTGGCTAACGAATAATCGAAATCCTAATTCTATTCAATATCAAAATCGCTTGTTGAAACTTTCCAGTATCGAAAAAGAAAAATTGCCCCCTCTTGTATCTTCTACATATTGTATTGGTAAGCTTTTACCAAAATGGCAAAAAAAATGGAATTTGCCGCCACTTCCTATTTTTGCCGGCTCGGCAGATTTGCCTGCTGCTTGTATAGGGTCCGGTTGCACAGAAAACTTTCAACCTCACTTATATGTAGGAACATCATCCTGGATACTCGCGCATACTCCTTGGCGGAAAACCGATCCCGCTCATGCGATAGCCTGTTTACCGGCAGCCATCGAAGGAAAATATTATGCGGCGAATGAACAAGATATGGCTGGCGGAGCTTTAGAAAAAGTATGTAGTTGGCTTTTTTCGGAAACAGAACGAAAGCAAAAAAACTTTTTTCAGAAATTAGAAAAAGAAGCTTCTAACGTTGCCCCGAGTAAAAACAATCTTTTATTTATTCCTTGGCTAAATGGAGAAAAAACCCCATTGGATAATGAAAATGTTCGAGGTAGTTTTTTAGGCTTACACGTTCAACATTCAAAAGCGCACTTAATTCGTGCTGTTTATGAAGGAATTGCTTTAAATAGTAAGTGGTTGTTATTTTATTTAGAAAAATTTTTAAAGCGTAATTTTTCTACACTTCCTTTTATTGGCGGAGGGGCAACCTCTTCTTTGTGGTGTCAAATTTATGCGGATGTTTTGCAAAAAGAAATTCGACCTTTACAAAATCCGCAAGCTGCGAATGCAAGAGGAGCCGCTATTTTAGCATTGGTAGGTCTCGGAGAAGGAGACTTTTCGTACTTTTCTGCAAAAACAAAATTTACGAAATCGTATCAGCCGAATAAAGAACTTGCAGATCTTTATGAAAAAAAGTTATTTGTTCTTAAAAAATATGCTAAAAACAAAAGCTTAAACCAACTATTTTTTTGAATGCTGTTTATACTCAATTAGGATAGCTTCTTTAATTTTTTCATACTCCTCGCGAGTTAAGCGTCCGATTGCTAATTCTAATTCTAAATCTTGCAGAGATCGTTTTGCACTTTCGCTTTCTTCTTCGTATTCAGACTCCTCGCTCGGCAAGGTTTGGCTTTCATAAAGAGGCTTTAAATAAATAATGCTTACAATAACAAGAAGAATCAAAATAATAATCCACTCCATGTTTTAATCCTGCGGGTCAATTTCTCTGCCCTTATCAAAAATAGACAGCGAATCTTTTAAAACCTTTTTACTGTCAGCGATCATCAACGTACCTAATCCCGATAAAATCCATAGCTTATTATGAGCATAGCCTACAATTTGCTTTGTCCAAAAAGGCTCTACATTATCTTGCCCCTTACGAACACTGCTAATAACAGATCCTTCAATGTAGTAGTATAAATTTTCATCCACATAAAAAACATCACGCCACTGCTTTACAGGTAGGCTAGCGACCACACTTAAATCTTGATTAAAATACCGAACTTTGTGATCTCCCGCTCCCCCTAAAATAAGTCCGAAAATAGAAGCATCTTTTGCCCGATAAAAATAAGGAGATGCGACAGCTCCCGCTAATTCCTTTGTAAGATGAAATTCATTTTTCGTAACGACATAAAATTTATAAAGACCTGCATACCCAAAGTTCATAAAAAGTTTGTCTTGAACCCAGTCGTAATAAGCATACGCTGGAAAACCTGGTAAAGGCGGGTCTGGAAATTTTTCACTAATTTTTGTAAAGTTTAAGTTCGGTAATTTCGCACGCACTAAAAACTTATCTTGTTTGTTCCATATTACCCCATCATTAGAAATGGCAATTTTTCCACCGCATTCGCTACGGAATGATTGTACAAGATCTAAATGTTGAAAAATTTGCCAAACACACTTTTCTCCAAAGCGTAACAATGCACCTTGGTAATTTCCGTTCGGGGAAATAGCAAGTTCCTCCACTGCACCTTTGATCGTATGAGATCCTTGTTCTTCTCCATTGAACGCATAAAGGAAAATTACACTTTCTCTTTCTTTAGCATCATACTTACCTAATAGAATTTTATTTTGATTGGCGCTTATTACACTTAAAGAAAAGCGAGCATCCCTCCCTAAAGGAAAAAGATCGTCCGATAAAGAAGCTTCATAAGCTTCTTGGAATAACCGAAATGCCTTTTTAGAATTTTCTTTTTTTAAAGCTTCTGCTGCTTGCTCTAAATACGATTCTGCCGAAGGTCGACAAGAAATCCAAATAAATGCTAAAAGCAAGAAGAGAATGATCTTTTGAAGTATTTTCATCCTTGGCTTTGTTCCCATTCAATCGAAGGAAAAGGTAGTGCAATGCTACCTGTTCTAGCAATGTTTTTAATCCCATACTCCGCTAATGCATGTAAAAAAGTAGAAACTCTTCGCGGAATTCCAATCATCTCAATTAAAATAGCATCGGGTGCCATGTCCACAATTTGAGCTCGAAATACATCCACTAAATTTAAAATCTCATGTCGTTTATCCCGAGGGCAGTTTACAGTTACTAAAATGAGTTCGCGTTTAAGAGACTCCTCGCCTGTAAGATTTTTTACATCAATTACGTCGGTTAATTTATATAATTGCTTAATGACTTGCCCCATTTTTTTCGGGTCTTCATTCACTACAAGAGTAATCACCGATTTCGTAGGGTCTTGGGTTTCCCCTACCGAGAGGGAATCAATGTTATATCCCCTTCGGGTAAAAAGGCCGGCTACATGCGATAAGACTCCGAAACTATTGTTTACAGTTACTGATAAAATGTGCTTCACAAAACCCCTCCAAGGTTTGGAATTTGCTGAACAGGCTCTCCTTCTTCGCTTCCATGATCAAACTCTTGCATATCCTCGTAAGATTTACCTGCAGCTACCATTGGATAAACTTTTTCTTCTGATGGAATCTGGATTTCTAATAGGGCACTTCCTTTTTCTTTGAGTAAAAAGTCAATAGCAGCATCAATTTCTTTTGGCGAAGTAATTTTTTTCGCAGGAATTTCATACCCCTCTGCAATTTTTACAAAATCGGGATTGTACTCCATTACAGATTCCGAAAAGCGGTTCTCGTAAAAAAGCTCTTGCCACTGACGAACCATGCCTAAAAAGCCATTATTAAAAAGAACAATTTTTACAGGGATGTCGTACATAGTAGCTGTAGCCATTTCTTGGATGCACATTTGAAAAGAACCATCTCCTGTAATTAAAATCACTTCTTCTTCTGGCTTTGCTACTTTCGCACCGAGAGCTGCAGGATAGCCATATCCCATAGTGCCAAGTCCACCCGAAGTAAGCCAATAGTTTGGTTTATCAAACATATAGTACTGTGCTGCCCACATTTGGTGCTGGCCAACATCCGTGGAAATAATGGCACTCCCCTTTGTCTTTTCCCATAACCTAAAAATAAAATCTTGCGGTTTTATGCTGGAATCTGACTTATTATAACGAAGCGGATTTTCTGCTTTAAGCTTTTGTGTTCTTTCTACCCATGGTCTTTGTGATACTTTCTCTACAAAGGGAATTAGTTTTTCGAGCACGTCTTTTAAGTGCCCGCGTACCGCAATATCGACATTCACTCGCTTGTTAATTTCTGCTGCATCAATATCAATGTGAGCGCGAATGGCTTTTGGTGCAAATTTATCTGGAATACCAGCCACCCTATCGTCAAAGCGTGCGCCAAGAGATAAAATAAAATCACATTCTTGTACAGCTTTATTGGCATACGCAGTTCCATGCATACCAAGCATCCCTAAAGAAAGCGGGTGCGTACCCGGGAAAGCTCCAATTCCCATTAATGTAGTAACCACAGGGATTTGTGCTTTTTCTGCAAGACGAATGACTTCTTCATAGGCTCGAGATGAAACAGCGCCCCCCCCAACATATAATAAAGGCCGAGAAGAACGATTTAATGCATCAATCAGTCTGTCAAAATCGCCACTGATTTCTGGCTTTTCATAATGCCGAGGTGCTACATGAAGTTTATCTGCTTTTAAAACCTTACTAGGCGTTACTTGTACATCTTTTGGAAAGTCAATTAACGCAGGTCCTGGGCGATTGGCAAGTGCAATGGTAATGGCTTCTTCTGTAACGCGGGCAGTATCATCGGCATTTTTTAAGAGGGCATTGTATTTCGTGATAGGGATGCTCATTCCAAAAGTATCAACTTCTTGAAAAGCATCGGTTCCAATGGCATCAACCGGTACCTGACCCGTGATCGCTAAAATCGGAATACTGTCCATTTTCGCATCGGCAATACCCGTCATTAAATTGGTAGCTCCCGGGCCCGAAGTCGCAATGCACACCCCTAGCTTGCCACTAACCCTAGCATAGCCTTCCGCCATGTGTGCGGCACCTTGCTCATGACGCGTCATAATATGCTTTAAGTCCGATTGATACATATAATCATAAAAGGGTAAAATTGCGCCGCCCGGGTAGCCAAAACAAATTTCTACCCCGCTGTCTAAAAGACGGTCAATCATGATTTGTGCCGCAGGTTTTTCCATAACTATGGTTAACAGCACCTTTTGAAACAACCCGTCAAGCGATTCGGAAATTCTTTGGTTAATTGCTGATTGCTGCTCGCCAGCAGCGACACGGCGAAACCAGGTATCGCTGCACAAGCTCTTGACAGGCTAACTCTTATACAAAGGCTATATTATGAAAAAATTTGCTGTGGTTGGGGCAGGCATTAGTGGACTTTCTCATGCCTATTATTTACGAAAACAAATTCCGGATTCGGAAGTGGATATCTTTGAATTTTCTCATTGGGGTGGGGTCATTTCCACTCGTCGGCATAAGGAAGTTATTTTTGAAGCGGGTCCCGAAGCTTATCTAATGCGAACCCCCTTATTGTTACAACTTACAAAAGAGTTGCAATTAGAAAATGAGCTTATTCGTGCTAGCAAGGAATCAGCAACACGATACATAGTAAAAGAAGGAAGATTAGTAAAATTACCAACAGGTCCGCTGGGTTTTTTATTTAATTCTGTTTTATTCTTTCCGGAAAAAATAAAAGTACTGCTGGCATTTCGCAAGAAGTTTAACTTATGGCAAAACATGTCTGTGTTTGATGCCGTAAAATCAATGTCTACCATGACAGCGGCCGAGTATTTTGCTTCTGCGTTTTGTCGAGGGGTTTTTGGAAGCGAAGCCGAAGACTTGGAATTTGCAGCGATTTTACCGGAATTATACAGTGCCATTCGGAAAGAAGATTCGTTAGCTAAAGCTATGAAAAAAGTAGCTCACGAGAAAAAAGCTTATTGGGAAAAAGAACTAGGAGAAAATGCATACCATGGTTTTGAAAAGGGGCTTGTCTCTTTTCGAGGAGGACTCGAAACGTTGACTACAAAATTAAAAGACTTTTTAAAAGAAGATCACTTATCTCATATTCGCCAAAGCAAAGTAAGTAGTTTGCATAAAAGTGGTTCGAAATACCTTTTACATTCGAAAGGCCAAAAATATGGATCGTATGATGCTGTTTTTTTAGCCATTCCTGCAAAACAAGCAGCAGAAATTTTGCGAAATGAAAACAAAGAAACAGCTACCCTGCTACAAAAAATGCAATATTCCCCTATCACAGTTGTAGTTTGTGGTTGGGATAAGAAAAATTTTTCTGCAAAAGGGTTTGGTTTTATTTCACCCCGAAAAGAAAATTTACCGATTTTAGGAACGCAATTTGTAAGTAATATTTTTGCAGGGCGCGCGCCGGAAAATCAGTTTGTAACGAAGACCATGATTGCAGGAGACAATACCCTTTTTTCTGATGATGAACTTGCAGAAAGAGTTTTAAGTGCACATAAGAGGCTTTATAAAATATCCGCAGGGCCACTATGGTATGAGGTCATCCATTACAAACAAGGTTTACCGCGATATTTTTTAGGGTATACGGAGTGGAAACAAAATGTTCTGGAAAAACTCAATCAGTTTTCGGGACGACAAAATTTATTTTTATGTGGCTGGAATTACGATGGAATTGGCTTGCCACATGCTCTAGAAAAAGCATATTTACGGGTAAAAGAGTTTGCAACAACATGGAAAGAGGATTCGAAATGACGTCACTGCCTAAAAAAAAGATTCGTGTTCACTTCCGAAAGCCTGTTACGCTATTGCGTTATGAAGGAGTTTCGACGGTCTGCGAAGAATCCCGTTGTCCAAACCGATATGAATGCTCTGCTGCGGGAGTTGCTACCTTTTTAATTGGAGGTCGAGTTTGTACACGGGCTTGTGGCTTTTGTCATATTTTAACAGGGAAGCCACCGGCAATGGAACTTTTCCGTAAAAAAGAAGAAAAGGAAATTTTAGATTATGTTACAAGCGCTCATTTGCAAGCTGTAGTCATTACATCCGTAGCTCGCGACGACGACGAAGAAGGATTAGCGAATCACTTTGCGTCCATTACCCGAAAGTTACTCGATGCGCGCGTTGATGTCGAAGTGTTAATTCCTGATTTCCATGCTAATCCGGCTTTATTAAACATCATTGCATCTGCCAAACCAACCGTTATTGCACAAAATATGGAAACAGTAAAACGGTTAACGAAAAAGGTACGGCCACAAGCTGGATATGAAAGAACGCTGAATGTATTTCGCTATTTAAAAAAAGAGCATCCGAACATTATTTTAAAGTCGGGTTTTATGGTAGGGTTAGGCGAAACCCTTTCTGAAATTAAAGAGTTGTTGCAAGATTTACAAGAAGCAGGTGTTGAAATAGTTACAATTGGTCAGTATCTACGACCATCACAAAAGCAATTGCCAGTAGAAAAAATTTATTCGGAAAATGAATTTCAAGATTTAAAAATGATTGTGCAAGATATGGGATTTGAAGCTTATGAAATAGGCCCTTTTGTTCGTAGCAGCTACATGGCATCGCGAACCATAGAAGCAATAAAACAAAAGAAAGCTAAAACAGCGCCCAGCAGGTCTATTCCCCCATCATATAGAAATATCGAAGATAAAAACAGATAAAAAATGCAATCGTTTTATGAAATTGATTTAAGCTATTTGCCAAAACTCGTCAATGAAGGAATACTAACGCTGGAAACAGCAGAAAAGCTGATTACTTATTGGAATCATCGGTTGGAGGATAAAGAAGATTTAATCCACCATACGTATATTGAATAC